>JASBZE010000031.1 GCA_029983575.1 Peptostreptococcaceae bacterium | reverse complement strand
CTCAACCTCATCTGATCTTCCTTGAATCTATCTTTTTTAGCCCGCAAAAAACTATTTTCCCTTGTATATACTGTCAAATTTATCATCAATAAAATAATCTTTGCTACCTAATGCGAAGTAAAAAAGCGTTGATAGAAAAATTATCCGTCTTTAGACTTAAATTTTTCTCATCAACGCTATATATTATACAACCTTTTTTATCAACTGTATATAACCTATTCAACTGTAACTGACTTAGCTAGGTTTCTTGGTTTATCAACATCAAGACCCTTCATATCAGATACCATCAACGCCAACAACTGCATAGGTACAACAGCTATAACCGGTGACAATAAGTCATCTGAATCCGGTATATATAGTGTATGGCTTGATACTTTTTCTACCTCTTTGTTGTGTCTTTGAGCTATTGCTATTACATTAGCTCCTCTAGCCCTTACTTCTTCCATATTAGAAACCATCTTTTCAAATAGGTTCTGTTGAGTAGCTAGAGAAATAACTGGTGTACCCTCTTCGATTAGGGCTATTGTTCCGTGTTTTAGTTCTCCCGCTGCAAATGCCTCAGCATGTATGTAAGAAACCTCTTTTAACTTAAGTGATCCTTCCATAGCGAGTGAGTAGTCAATTCCCCTACCTAGGAAAAATGCGTGTTCCTTATTTACAATTTGCTTAGCCACTTCATAAACCTCGTCCTTGTTATCTAGGACTTCTTGAATCTTTCCTGGTAGCTCTTTCATCTTTTCGATCATTTCAAAGTAATATTCTTCAGTTATCTTGCCCATCTTTAGAGCGAAGTTTAGGGAAATCATGTATAGTGAAACTATTTGAGTAGTGTACGCCTTTGTAGATGCTACTGCTATCTCTGTACCTGCCCAAGTATAGAATACATCGTCAGCTTCCCTAGCTATAGTTGATCCTACGACATTTGTAACAGCGAGAACCCTAGCTCCCTTTTCCTTAGAATCTCTAAGCACTGCAAGTGTATCTGCTGTTTCTCCTGATTGGCTCACCAATATTACCAAAGAATGTTCATTTACAAAATTATCGTTGTATCTGAATTCTGAAGCTATGTCAGTGTAAACAGGTATTCCCATGAACTTTTGCATAGCTGTCTTTCCAAGTACCCCTGCATTATAAGCTGTACCACAAGCGATTATATAAATATTTTCAAGATTTTCAAGCTCTTCTTTAGTCATCTTTATATCGTCAAGAACTATATGACCATCTTTATCCAACCTTCTCTCAAGAGTATCCTTGCATCCTTGAGGTTGTTCAAAGATTTCTTTTTCCATAAAGAACTTATAACCGCCTTTTTCTGCAGCCTCAATATCCCATGTTACCTTGTTTAACTTCTTGTCAACAACTTCTTTTTTATCGTTAAGTATTTCTATCTTGTCGCCTTTAATATGTACTACCTCACCATTGTCAAGGTAATAAACATTTCTTGTGTAATTAAGTAATGCTGGAATATCTGATGCCACGAAGAATTCTCCCTCTCCAACACCTGCTATAAGTGGAGAGTCTTTTCTTACTGCGACCATCTCATCTGCATGATCCTTATGAAGTATCCCAAGTGCATATGCGCCCCTAAGTCTTCCAACTGCCTTGTAAACAGCATCTAGTAAATCTCCTTCATAGTACTTGTCTATAAGGAATGGTATTACTTCTGTATCTGTATCTGATAAAAACTCAACTCCATCTTGTTCAAGTTCTTTTCTAAGATCTAGATAGTTTTCTATTATACCGTTGTGCACTACTGCTATACTCTTATCCTTGTTGAAATGAGGATGTGAGTTCACTATAGTAGGCTCACCGTGAGTTGCCCATCTAGTGTGCCCAATTCCAAGATTTCCCTTCATTGGGTTTTCTTTAACGTCGTCAGCTAAAACTGAAAGTCTACCAGAGAATTTTCTTATCTCTAGCTCATTTCCTTCGTTTACAGCAATACCAGCTGAGTCGTAACCTCTGTACTCAAGCTTTTCTAGACCACTGATAATTACATCAGCCGCATTCTTACTTCCAAAATAACCTACAATTCCACACATATTTGTGCCTCCTTAAAAAAATTAAAATTTATTTAAGAATAGGTCGCTGATAAAATCCCCTTTGTTACACGATTACTCATGATTTTTAAGAGATTTTTTCGATGTCAGCACACCGCAGAGCATCCGCCGATTATCGATAACTCTGTCCCTCGTCAACTGAAAGCCCTTTTTTAAAAAACGACATTCAGTCCAGGCGCTAGGTGGTTTTACCCACCTTTATCCTTATCGAAAACTAACTATACGAGCTTTGAGGAAATTAATTCAGCAAGCTCATTAGCCATTTTTTCTATTTGACCTATTTCTTTACCCTCAATCATTACTCTGACTAGAGGTTCCGTTCCTGAAGGCCTGATTAAAACCCTGCCCTCGCCTAGAAGTTCTTTTTCAATCGCCTCTATTGCCTCAACAACCTCGGGATAGTCATTGTAACTGTTTTTCTTATCGTTGTCAACCCTTGTGTTTACGAGTACCTGTGGGAAAACCTCCATTTTACTAGCTAATTTAGATAATTTTTCTTTTTTCTCAACAGCTATGGATGCTAGAACCACAGAGCTCAAAACACCGTCTCCCGTAGTATTATGTTCTAAGAAAATCAAGTGTCCAGACTGCTCTCCACCAAGAGAATAATCTTTTTCTCTCATCCTCTCTAGAACATATCTATCTCCAACGGAAGTAGTCGATAGATTTATTTTATTATTTTTTGCTGCAACTGTCAAACCCATATTGCTCATTACAGTCACGACAAGGGTATCGTCCTTTAACTTACCCTTCTCTTTTAAATCTATGGCGCTCAGTATCATTATCTTGTCGCCATCTACTATATCTCCATTTTCATCTACTGCGATCAACCTATCTGCATCTCCGTCATATGCCATTCCCATGTCGGCACCATGCTCTACGACAGCTTTTTTAAGTCCCTCAGGATGAGTTGAACCGCATTTTTCATTTATATTAATCCCGTCCGGCTCAGCGTTAGTAATGATTACCTCAGCACCTAACTCTTCAAATACCGGTCCAGCTATCTTGTAAGAAGCACCATTTGCACAATCTAGGACAACTTTAAGTCCGCTTAAGTCGTGCCCTGCTTTTTCCTTTATAAAATCTATGTACTCCCTTTGAGCGCTGTGTAAGAAATTTTTCCTTCCAACATTAACTCCACTCGGCTCAATATCTATCTCCTCGGGATTATCTATAAAGTATTCTATCTCTTTTTCAATATCGTCGTCAAGTTTAAAACCTTCGTGATTAAAAAACTTAATTCCATTGTATTCTGCTGGATTATGTGATGCAGAAATAACCACTCCTAGATCAGCGTCCTCAGCTCTAGTCAAAAAAGCCACCCCTGGAGTAGGTATAACACCCGCCAAAATAACGTCACAACCGGCAGACATAAGTCCTGCAGTCAGTGAGGCCTCAAGCATATCCCCTGATATTCTAGTATCTTTACCTACAATTACCTTTATTCTTTCATTTTTATTTGAAGCGTACTTATTACCTAGGACATAACCTCCTGCCCTTCCTAGTTTAAAAGCCAGATCACAAGTCAGTTCTACATTCGCAACTCCCCTGACTCCATCTGTTCCGAAATATTTTCTCATAATCTATTCCTCTTCTCTAATCAAATTCGCAAACTCTCTCTATGTATTATAACTTATATTCATTTCTAAATCAACATTTTACACATCTTATTTAATTCTATATTTCTTAGTTGTCAAAACATATGTTATTTAATTTTACCACTTAATTGTCAAATTATATGCTGCAATTTATTTATTATTTTTTTAGTATAAGCTTACGTTATCTAATTACCTGACTTTTTCTTTTTTCCGCTCTTAAAGAATAAATAATTGAATATAGCAAACCCTAATAAAACTGCAATAATTAAAATCCAAAATACATTTGGCTTATTTTCTCTTCTTCCTTCAACATAATCTATCCTGTGTCCCCTAACTAGCAGCCTATGGGTATTGACCATTAGAGGAGTACACGTTAAAAGAGTTACATAGTCCTCATCCTTATCTATTAGAAGGTCTTTAAACTCAGTAGGAAGGACAACCACCTTACGATCAACCTTATAGGCGAGTCTCTCTTTAATATTATTTACGAAAAACACATCTCCGACTCTTAGCTTGTTTAACTCAGTGAATATTTTTGCATTAGGAAGCCCAGAATGCCCGGTAAGAACTGTGTGGGTACCAATACCTCCAGTGGGAAGAGACGTTCCTTCTAACTGCCCTACGCCCTTTTGCAAAACATCCTCGCTAGTTCCCGCATATATAGGCAATCTTTCGTTTATTTTTGGTATCTCAATAAACCCCAGATTTTCTTCATCTTTAACCATCTTCAAATATCTTCTTCTAATCTTTTTTAGTTTTTGTTCTGAAATATTCTCTCCTTGATTCAGAGAATATCCGACTGTATTCGATGGTTCTTTATCTTTATTTGATAATTTTTCATCTTTCTTTTCCATCCATTTATTTGAATTCTCACTGGTATATGGATCCTCGAGTTTTGAATTTCCCCCTACCAACGTCCTATTATACTTTCTCTCGAAATCTAACTTTTCCTTAATCTCTTTATCATTCATTTTATCTTTTGTTTCATTAAATTCCTTGATCTTAAGATTGGCTCCTACTCTATAGTAAAGTTTAGATACGTGAGGGTAGGCCAAGATGGACACCCCAACTGTAATTAAAATTATAAATATAATATTTCCCTTTATAAATCTCTTTAACTTGCTCAAAACAACAATCCTTTCCACATTGAGTCAATATATGAAAAACCAATTTCACATAGTTTTTTGTACATAGTAATTTCACTACACCAATATCACGATATAAAAATACATTAATTGCATAGGCCATTACTTAATACAATATTATTTGTAGTATAATTATAAATCAAACCTATATAAATTGTATCAAAGTAATAATCTTTTTACAAGTTATCCATTATCTTATATTTATTATTCTATTTACATCTTTTTAATAAAAAAAGGTTGGATTATTAATCCAACCCCAAGTCTCATATTGAAATATAACTATTTTATATAAACAAATATTAGATTCTACTTAAAACACTTCTAATTCCCATTTTTTAAATGATCTAATGCCATCAATCTTTCAAGTAATGACTTTAATAAAAGCAACACTATTCCACATACTACTATTATTACGGATATCCAAAAGAAAAGTTTTTCAAATCCTATACCAGCAGTTAACCCCGTTAACTTTGCCGATATTTTATTAGCTATTGAAAAACTCAAGTACCAAACAGCCATAACAAGTGACGAATATTTCGCTGGTGCTAACTTACTAAATAAAGACATTCCAATTGGAGATAACATAATTTCTCCAGCAGTTAACAGTACATAGGCTATCAATAAATAAAATATGGACATCTTTACAGTTCCGTCCAACGTACCATTTAAAGTTCTAATTCCAATAACTAATATAAAAAATGCTATACCTGATAAAATCATTCCAAAAGCTAGTTTAGCAATAACTGATAAATCACCATATTTTGAGTTATCTAGTTTAATCCAAACCTTTCCGAACAACGGTGCGAATAAAACACAAAGTATTCCGTTGAAAGATACAAACCATGCTACGGGTACAAGATATCCAAACACCTTTCTTTCAACTAATTTATTAGTTAAAAGTGTAAAAGAACTCTGTGTTTGATACCACGCACTCCAAAAAACTATTACAAATACAAAAATTATTGCCATTGCAATTATACGGTTCTTCTCAATCTTAGTGAATTTATTCTTATCTCCTTTTTCTAAATGTTGTGCTTCCTTCTTTTTAAATGAAGGATTTTTTCCAACTTCTTTAAGCCATCTAGGTGCCAAAAATAGAAATCCTAAAAATTGAATACAAGTCAATATAAAAGCTGTTAGAAAGGCGTATTTAAATCCAAAAGTAGCAACACTTCCATCTGCAGCAAATGTAGCAAATTTAGTTTCAACTAAAAATCCAACTATAATAGGTCCAAAGAAAGATCCTATATTTGTCGCCATATAGAAAATACTATAGGCTTCATCCCTTCTACTAAGCTCATTTCTTTCATATAGTTCTCCAACTAATGCGCTGACATTACCTTTTCCCAGACCACCACTTATAATACCCGCTCCAAAACAAATCCAAAGTGTCTTACCTGTAGGATCGCTTGGTAGTATAGTAATAAAGCTAAGATAAAAAAGTATGCTGACAAAAGTTCCAATCAAAATTGTCTTTTGTAGTCCTAAGAACCTATCTGCCAAATACCCTCCAACTAGAGGTGCAAGAAAAGCTAACATCATGTACGTCCCATAGATATCACTTGCTTCTTTAACGCTAAATCCAAGACCATTTTGAGTTGTCGGTAAAGTAAGAAACAAAAATAAATAACCTATGACACCGTATGCATAGAAACTGTTTAAACCTGTACAAAGATTACATAAAAGTAACCCTAATGGATGTTTTTTCTTTACTGCAGTAGACATAAAATCAACTCCTTAAAATAATGTTTTCTTAAATTATACCACGTTAATATTTTGCGAGTCTATAAGATATTTAATTTTTTTTAAGTTTTCAAGTTGTTATTGCATTTTAGGAAAATTATTTATACGAAAAAAAGAAAAAGGCCAACAAAATAGTCAGCCTCATCACATATGAATCTAATTTTAATTTCTTTCCTTAAGTGTGAGTCGCATAAGTAGGTAAACTATAGCACCCACTACAAGACCACCTAGTCCTATATATATTTTTTCTAAGCTTGAATTATAGAGTAGCCAAAAACTAACTACAACAGCAAAAATTGGGATTACCGGTCCTAAAGGCACTCTAAAAGTTGATTTTAACTCTGGTCTTTTGCGTCTCAATACTATTACTGATAAACAAGTAGGCACATATTGTACAAATCTTGATACAACGCTTATTGCAGCGAGTGTTGCAAATGAACCTATAAGAGCTCCATATAGAGCTAAACAAAGTGTTATTGCACCGGTTATTATAATTGCTACATAAGGAACATCCTTACTATTTTTCTTTCCTATAGCCCTTGGAATTAATCCATCATCAGCTATTGCAGATCCACTTCTCGGAGTTAGTATGGATGAAGCAATATTTATACCTCCTATAGATATAAGAGTTCCAGCAGCAACTAAGTACTTGCCTGCAGGTCCAATCGTTCTATAGAAGGATTCTTGAACTGGAGCTTCCGTTATAGAAAGATCTCCTCCTAGAATTCCAATTGAGTTACCTAAAATTAAAATGTAAAACAATGAAACAAATAAAATTACTAGTATTATGGCCTTTGGTACATCTCTCTCAGGATTTTCCATATCCTCTGAAATAACCGCCATGGATTCAAATCCGGTAAAAGCATAGAATATCGTAAGTGCCGCCGCACCAACAGCGGCCGAGTTAGACATGACCTCACCGGTGCTAACTGTTAGATTATTAAAAAATGGTTCAAAATTAGCACCGTTAATAAAAAATAAACCTACAGATATAAAAACAATAAGCGGCAAAAGCTTTCCTACTGTAACAATATTATTTATCACTACTGATAGCTTAATTCCACAAAGGTTTAGTATACTCAATCCTCCTATTATAATTGTTACGACTATTGCTTTAAAAAAAGACGGATCTTTAATAATTCCTTGTGGTAGAATTGTTTGAAGAGCTTCGGAAAAACCAACAGCCATAGTTGCCCATGCTATAATTGCAATCGCCCACTTCATAAATCCGACCTCAAAACCTACAAAATCCCCAAACGCTTCTTTTGCATACACGTAGGGTCCTCCATTTTTCTTAAATATCCCGCCTACTTCAGCAAAACACATAGCTATACTTACTACAAGAATAGCATCGAATAATGTAACTAACAGAGCTGAAGGTCCAACCATTTGATACACTTTTCCTGGTAACAAAAATATACCTGTTCCTACGATAGCATTAAAGCCCATCAATATAATAGAAAACAATCCCATTTTTTTCTTAGTGTTCATATTTTACCTCACAAAATCATTAAATTTTCCCTAACTTATTTTTATGATTTTGTTTTCAAGCCCCTTCTTTTTTTTTGATTATACATAAATAGATATTCTTACTTCTTTTTTCTGGATTTTACTACATCCACAAAATTAGCGAAAATCCTTTTTGAATTTTCATCTATTTTGTGTAGCATTTCTGGATGCCACTGAACAGCAAATATGAAAATATCGTCGTCTATTTTTTGTAATGCTTCGACAACTCCGTCGTCGCTAGTAGCAACTACATTAAATCCAGGAGCAACATCCTTGAGTATTTGGTGGTGGAAACTATTAACTCTAAATCTCTCCACACCAACATTTAGGAATTCATCATTTTCTACATTAAGTGAGTGCGTCAAAACTGTAGGACCGTCATCTTGATCGTGACGAATCCACACACCATCTGCGTATGAAAGATCTTGATGAAGTGTTCCCCCATTAATTACATTGATTATTTGATATCCTCTACATATTCCTAATATCGGTTTCTTTTGCTCAATAGCTGAATTATAAAGAGCTATGTCAAATGCATCTCTCTTAGGACATATCTCACCCAATTTCTGAAGTGGCTCTTCACCGTACAAATTAGGATCTACATCGTGTCCACCTGAAAGTATTATACCGTCACAAAGTTTTAACATCTCATTAGCAGTCTCAGTTTGGTCATTCATTGGAAGAATAAGTGGTACCCCTCCTGCTTGCAATACGGAGTCAACATAATCTTGATTTACATATGCTCTGATATAACCATTGAAATTCGAACCAACATTAGTTAAAATACTACCAGAAATCCCTATAATCGGCTTCATATTATTCACCTCCTCCCTTTCCTCTAATTATAACATGTCGCTTTATAATACACAATAAAAATATCTATTAACATTATTTTTTAAGGTATAAACAAGTTTTTACTTGACAAATATAAAATTAAAGAATATTAAAAAACTTCCATTTATATTTATTGTTTTTTTTATATACATTTTTTAATATCCTAAATTGCAATAACAAATTGAACACTTTTTTAAAGTAAAATAGACTGCCCAAAAGGACAGCCCATCTTATTGTATTTATAAAGCTTATGCTTTCTTAGTTGCTTCAGCTCCAGCTTTTAGAGCTTCTCTGTTCATTGGAACAAATTTTTGTTTGTGTTCTCCAAAAACTTTTAGGAAAGCTTTAAGTATTGACTCAATATCAACAACACCTTCTTGAACTGCAAGGAACGCACCTAGCATAACCATGTTTGCAGCTTTAGCATTACCTAAGTTTGCAGCTATTTCGTTAGCTGGGATATAATAAACGTCTAGATCATCTCTCTTAGCTTTAGCTTTGATAAGTGATGAGTTTATTAGAAGTTTACCTCCAGGTATAACGTCTTGTTGGAATTTATCTAGAGAAGGTAGGTTCATAACTATAGCAGCTGTAGCATCGTCAGTTACTACTGGAGATCCAACTGGAGTGTCAGATACGATTACTGAACAGTTAGCTGTACCACCACGCATTTCTGGTCCATAAGAAGGTAGCCAAGAAACCTCTTTATTTTCGATCATTCCTGCATATGTAAGCAACATACCCATGGACATAACACCTTGTCCACCAAATCCTGCGCATATTATTCTATGTACTGCCATGACTAGTTAACCCCCTCTGCTTCTGCTGTTTTATCTTTAAATACTTTTACTGGATAGTAAGGTACCATATTATCTCTTAACCATTGAAGTGCTTCTGTTGGAGGAAGACCCCAGTTAGTTGGACAAGTAGATAGAACTTCTATCATAGAGAATCCCAATCCCTTCATTTGTACTTCGAAAGCTTTTTTGATTGCCTTCTTAGCTTTTCTTACTTCACCAGGATTGTCAACTCTAACTCTTTGAACGAAAGCAGCACCTTCAAGTGTAGCTATCATCTCAGACATTCTAATTGGGTAACCTTGAGTTTCAGGGTTTCTACCAGATTGAGAAGTTGTTGATTTTTGTCCGATAAGAGTTGTTGGAGCCATTTGTCCACCAGTCATACCATATGTAGTATTGTTTACGAATATTGTAGTTATTTTTTCTCCTCTGTTAGCAGCGTGTACTATTTCTGCAGTACCGATTGAAGCTAAGTCTCCATCACCTTGATATGTGAATACTACTTTTTCAGGAGGTAATACCCTCTTGATTCCTGTAGCAACAGCTGGTGCTCTACCGTGAGCAGCCTCTTGAGTGTCACAAGAGAAATAGTTGTAAGCAAGAACTGAACATCCTACTGGAACTACTCCTACTGCATCTCCTAGTACACCAAGTTCTTCAAGTACTTCACCTACTATTCTGTGGATTATACCGTGAGTACATCCTGGACAGTAGTGTGTAGGGTTATCGCTTAGACCTTTAGTTTTTTGAAATACAACAGCCATTATTTAGCACCTCCAATAATCTCTTTAGCTTGTTCGATGATGTCCTTTGGAACTGGAACCATACCACCAGCTCTTCCGTGGAAATGCACTGGCCATCTACCGTTAGCAGCTATCTTAACATCGTCGATCATTTGTCCTAAACTCATTTCTACTACGAATAGATTCTTACAATTTGGAATCTCATCAAAAGCTTTGTATGGGAATGGCCATACAGTCTTAGGTCTTATTAGACCAGCCTTTATTCCTTCTTCTCTCAAGCTTTCTATTACGTTTTTAACTATTCTAGATACTGTACCATATGCTACGAATACTAATTCAGCATCTTCAGTATCAACCATTTCATATTGAACTTCTTTTTCTTCTATTTCTTTATATTTCTTTTCCAAAGCACGGTTGTGTTCTTCAAGTACTTCAGGAGAAAGATATAGAGAGTTAACTAGGTTTCTAGCTCTTCCGCCTTTATTACCTGTAGTAGCCCAATCTTTTTCTGGGAGTTCTCTCTTCTTAGTTTCTTTATCAAAATCAACTGGCTCCATCATTTGTCCAATCATACCATCTAGTAATACCATAACTGGAGTTCTGTAGTAGTCAGCTACGTCAAAAGCTTCTTGTATCATGTCGCATGCTTCTTGTATAGATGCTGGAGCAAATGCAGGTGTTCTATAGTCACCATTACCTCCACCTCTAGTTACCATGAAGTAGTCAGCTTGTGAAGGTTGGATAGATCCTAGACCAGGGCCACCCCTCATTACGTTCAATATAACACATGGAACTTCAGCTCCTGCACAGTAAGTGATACCTTCTTGTTTAAGCGCAACACCTGGTGATGATGAAGATGTAAGTACTCTCGCACCAGCTCCTCCTGCACCATAAACCATGTTTATAGCAGCAACTTCAGATTCTGCTTGTACAAACGCTCCTCCTATTTTTGGTAACTCTCTAGATAGATACTCTGGTAACTCACTTTGTGGAGTTATAGGATAACCAAAAAAATATTTACATCCGGCAACCATAGCGGCCTTACCAAATGCTTCATTACCTTTCATTAGTACTTTAGCCATTTTTCAATTCCCCTTTCAATTAATCTCTTTCAACAGTAATTACACAGTCTGGACACATAGTCGCACAGTTAGCACAACCTATACACTTGTCTGTTTCAATAACGTGAGCAGGATTATATCCCTTATCATTAGTTTTACTTAAGTCTAGAGAGATAATCTTTACGGGACATACTTGAACACATAGTCCACAGCCCTTACAGTACTTTTCATCAAAAGTCACTTTACCTTTAACCATATCGCATAAGCCTCCTTAATACAACAATATTAATATTATTTTTAAACCAAACTACAGCATCCAATCATCTCTGAGGAGCAACTTGATTGGCATAACGTCGCCCTCGATATCTTCTGGAAGATCCTTTACCAAATTTTCTAGACAAGCAGTATATTTAATTGGCACTCCGGATAACTTTGATAACTCCCTTGCCACTTCCTGTCCATGAAGAACATCCTCAACAGTTGTAGCCTTAAGGAAGTGCGTATTATTTATAATACCTGTCACCTTAAGAGTAGATGTTCTTTCGATCTTCTTCATATATTCAAAAGCATCTTCTGCAGTTTGTGTTTTTTCCCTATTAGCGTTTAATATGAAAAACATATCATATCCATCTATATTATCAAAGTAATTTCTAAAACTTCCTATAACCTTTGGACCGGCCTCATCTCCGCCTAAATCCATAACGTAGTCATAATCCGTATCTACTAACGGAACACTTGTTTCAGCAGAGATAGCAGGAATGTCAACCGATGGTGAATCGACTGAGCTAGCAATTACCTTAATGTCGTTTTCTTCTAAGAGAGTTTTTCTCTCCCTTGTTCTAAAATATGGGTTTATTACATCTAGATCGGCAAGGGCAACCTTTTTATCGCTTACTTCCCTGAGTTTTAAAACGTAATTTAGTGAGAACTCACTCTTGCCGCTTCCGTAATGCCCAGTTATTATCCTTACTCTTTTATCATCTTTAATCATAATCTTGAGCGCTTTCTTCTCCTCTCAATACACGAAGTGCACCTTTAGCCAATGCTCCCATTTCATCTTCTCCAGCGTAGATCTTAACATCTGTAATAAATTCAACTCTTTCTTTGATCCAGCCAGTAAACATCTTAGAATAAGCTATTCCTCCAGTTAGGAGTATCGCATCGACTTTGCCCTTAAGAACAGTAGCACATGCCCCGATTTCCTTAGCAACTTGGTAAGCCATTGCCTTATAAACCAATTCTGCTTTTTTGTCGCCAGATTCTATCATCTTTTCGACCTCTATAGCATCAATTGTATTTAAGTAAGACACTATTCCACCTTTACCTTTTATCTTCTTTTTCATATCTTCTTCTGTGTATTTACCACTGAAGCACATCTTTACAAGTTGACCAACTGGTAGTCCGCCACTTCTTTCTGGTGAGAAAGGTCCTTCTCCGTCTAAAGCATTTGCTACGTCTACTACCCTTCCTTCGCTGTGTGCTCCTACTGAAATACCGCCACCCATGTGAGCTACGATAATATTTAGATCTTGATATTTTTTACCCACCTCTTCAGCGTACTTTCTAGCGATCGCCTTTTGGTTTAGCGCGTGGAATATACTTGATCTCTCTATATCGGCAAGACCTGAAATTCTAGCTATATCATCAAGTTCATCTACTACTACTGGATCGACAATAAATGATTTTATTCCAAGTTCATCGCCCATTTGTTTAGCGATTATACCACCTAGGTTAGATGCGTGTTCTCCTGAAACTCCTACTTTCAAATCCTCTACCATCTTGTCGTTTATAGAGTAAGTACCTCCGCTGATCGGCTTTAAAAGTCCTCCTCTACCAACAATAGCTGATAGTTCTTCTTTTTTTACTCCAGATTCCTCTAGATTTTCCTCTATCACTTTTTTCCTAAATTCAAACTGATCTGATACCTTTTCAAACTTTGATATCTCATCTACACTATGTCTTAGTGTTTTATCAAAGATTTGTTCGTCATTTTCAAAAACCGCAATCTTTGTGGATGTTGATCCTGGGTTTATCGCTAAAATTTTATAAGCTTCACTCATGATTTCATTCCTTTCTCTTTAAAGATTTATCTATTTATTAATTTACATAGAAATTAACTCAGTATTAGTTTTTTGCTGGTACTGATGCCATAAGAGCACCCAGTGCTATCGAATTTAATTTTGTCTCCTCAGTATCTGCCCTAGAAGTCAAAACTACTGGTGCCTTTGCCCCGATGATAAGACCAGCGTTCTTTGCCCTAGCGAAAAATACTAGAGACTTATAAAGAATATTTCCAGCCTCTATGTCAGGTGCTACGATTATATCTACCAGACCTGCTCCAGGATGAGTTACTCCTTTGTGTTTAGCCGCTTCAACAGAAATTGCATTGTCAAGTGCAAAAGGTCCACCCACAACACACTCATCATTAAACTCTCCAGCTTCATATTTCTCAACTAGATACTTAGCATCCATTGTAGCCGGCATTTTTTCATCTACCTTTTCCTTGGCACAAACTATACCAACATTTGGCTTCTCAATATCCATAGACTTTGTAACAGTCAATACATTTTTTATAAGTTTAACCTTTGTTTCAGCATCTGGTGCGATATTCATAGCTGAGTCTGTTAAGAATATCAATCTGTCATAACCGTCTACATCAAAAACAGCCACGTGACTTAACACGCTGTCTGACCTAAGTCCGACTTCCTTATTTAAAACCGCCTTAAGTACGATTGATGTATCTACCAAACCTTTCATAAGCATTCCTGCTTTGCCAGAAGAAACCAACTTTACAGCAGTAAGTGATGCCTCGCTCATATCTTCCTCGTTTATCAATTCATAATTATCTAACTCAACACCAATATTTTTAGCTATTTCTTTAGTTTTTTCAATATCTCCAACTAGGATGGCGTTTGCAATTCCCGCTTTTCGTGCCATCTCCACTGCCAAAAGCACCTCTCTATCGTGGCAACAAGCAACAGCAATAGTTTGTGGCCCTCTCTTTTTAGCAAGTTCGATTAATTCTTTAAAATCTCTCATGTGTTTAGCTCCTAACCTATAAATTTTATAACCTATCACTAGTTTAATTTCAAGTGATAATAGAATTTGCGAAGTATTAATACATATCATTAAATTACTTACGAAAAAATCACTGAATACATTTTCACGTTTTAAATAATGAAATAAAATGGGATGATATAACCAAAATCTTAGGTAACTCTATCTCAATTATAAATCCCTTATCTTTATAATATATCTAAAACAAATAAGATGCAATAAAAAATATTAAATTAACAGTTTAAGTTAATCGAAATTTTTCATTGCATCATAATCTACAATTTTCACAATATTCATTTAAGTTTATTCAATGGTGACAAAATATTATTATTGTTGTGTTTTTACAACATCTACGGTCAAAATCTTATCTTTCGAAAGTATTCCATTAGGAAAACTTAAATTTAATCTCTTTGGAGTATTCACTCGTAACTGCGTATCATCGACTTCTTCCGTCATAATAGCATCTATATTTGTTAAATCTTTAGCGTCACCTGTAATTATTATTTCATTTGGTGAAATTTTGTAAGAACTATCTAAAAATTTTCCATTTCCAAGCGGAACCTTTACGCTCACCTTTTTCTCTGCAACCATATTTACGTGTACATCGACAGTAGGGTCTTTAAACTTTAGATCCGGTATTATCTTATTATTTTTATCATAAGCATTTAAATCTAAAGACTTAACAAAATCCTCTCCCTTTTTATCTACTGTCAAGTAAACCCCGACCTTAGCAATTTTTGCCATCTGAGATCTAGGCCCACTCACCAGTACATTTTTTATATCAGGAGTTGCCGAATGTACCAAATCCCTGTCTTTATCCGGAATTATGACATCAACCTTATAATAGTCTCTTACAATCTTTTCTAAGTTGACTACGACAAATTCATTTTTAAAGTCGTGACTAACCCTAGAAGAAAGATTTGAACTCAGGTCAAGCTGATTTTTTCCCTCTACAGGATTATCTATAGAAGCCATAATATGAACATTTTCGTTGTTTAACTTCTGTACGTCAGATAGTTTTCCCCTGACAACTATATCCGATTTTAAATCCGACTTCGGATATATAACCATGTCCTCATCAGATATTTCAGATAGATTCGTTATAGATATTGGTATATCCCTTATAGTCTTTCTCTCTTCCGGATCTATTATAGTCATCACGTATAACCAAAGCGCAACAGCCGTCAGTATAGATATAAACTGATACTTAAGCACCTTATTAGAACTTTTATTTATCTTCAAATTACCCACTCCTAACACCTTATTCCTTAGTGAAAAACTTCTTTAAAAAGTTTGGCTTATCCTCATTGATAACCTTGAGATTCTTGTTGAGAATAGTCACAAGCCTCTCTCTAGGAACATTTCTATATAACTTTCCAGACTTAGCTATGGATACCTCTCCAGTCTCCTCTGAGACGATGAGGGTTAAACAGTCAGAAACCTCACTAATTCCAACCCCTGCCCTATGCCTTGTACCTAGTGCTTTACTCAAATCTTTGCTCTGAGTCAAAGGTAGAAAACACGCTGCAGCTAATATCCTGTAGTCCCTGATTATTACTGCACCGTCGTGAAGAGGAGTATTTGGAACGAATAAATTCACTAAAAGCTGCATAGAAATAGCAGAATTAATATAAGTTCCAGTGGAAACAATGTCGTTTAATTTATTTTCCCTCTCCATAACTATAAGAGCTCCTGTTCTCTCCCTAGCCAATTTGTACAGAGCATCAACAATCTGTTCAACCGCCTCATTATGTAGTTCCTCATCTATATTTTTATTAGTAGAAATTATCTTTTTAAATCCTACATTACCTATGTGCATCAAACCTGCCCTAAGTTCAGGCTGGAATATTATTATAGGTAGAATAAATCCTATCTCAAGTGTTTTAACAAGCAGCCAGTGTATAGTATGCAACCTTAAAAACTCAGTTAGTTGAGTAAATATCAAAAGTGCTATCAGCCCTTTAAAAACCTGCTCTGCCCTCGTATCTTTTATAAATATCATAATCTTGTAAAAAAGATATGCACAAAGAGCAATATCGATGATATCAAACAGGCTTATCCTGCTTACTAAATCTATAAAATTATTGTAAAAAATTCCTAAATCTATCATAAATTACCCCTTAATAATTTCGTATTTATATTCTATATAAAGTATACTACAAATAACACCCCAATTTAAGCATTATATAAAAAAACTCTGTAAAATCATACGATAATACAGAGTTGTTAGTGAGCGCACAGGGATTCGAACCCCGGACACACGCCTTAGAAGGGCGTTGCTCTATCCAGCTGAGCTATGCACCCACATTTTTTCAGTTAAATTGGAGCGGGAAACGAGATTCGAACTCGCGACTTCGACCTTGGCAAGGTCGCGCTCTACCGCTGAACTATTCCCGCATATTAAATTGGCGACCTGGAAGGGACTCGAACCCTCGACCTCCAGCGTGACAGGCTGGCATTCTAACCAACTGAACTACCAGGCCATGGTAGTATAAAGTGACCCGTAGGGGAATCGAACCCCTGTTACCGCCGTGAAAGGGCGGTGTCTTAACCGCTTGACCAACGGGCCGTGTTTTGGTTGCGGAGGAGGGACTTGAACCCCCGACCTTCGGGTTATGAGCCCGACGAGCTGCCAACTGCTCCACTCCGCGACAAATAAAAATGGCTCCAAGGGTGGGGATCGAACCCACAGCCTATCGGTTAACAGCCGAGTGCTCCACCATTGAGCTACCTTGGAACGCTAAGTGGCTGCGACCTACTCTCCCGGACAGTCTCCCATCAGGTACAATCAGCGCT
>JASBZE010000030.1 GCA_029983575.1 Peptostreptococcaceae bacterium | reverse complement strand
TATCTTTAGACTTTAAATTTTTCTCATCAACGCTATATATTATACAACCTAAAAAGATTAATGATAAATATATGAGTGAGGACTTAATGCAGGAGACCTTTATTAGGTTTGCACTTAAATTAGAAACTTATGATCATACGGATAGGGCGATAAATCTTTTATTTAAAATTGCGAATAATTTGTGTAAAGATTATATAAAAAAGAAAAAAGTAATTATAATAGAAAAGGAGCATATTCATGATGTTCTTGTCTGTGATGGCAAACTAGAAGAAAGTATAGTAACTAAAATATATTTTATGGATTGTGTGAATAAACTTCCAGAAAAAGAAAAAGAGATTATTTTGGTTTATTATTATGGAGATAATGATATAAAGACCACTGCTGAAATATTGGGGATAAGCATAACAAATGCTAAGGTAAGGCTTAATAGAGCCAGGAATAGTTTGAAAAAGGTAATACGTGAGCTGCTTGAGTAGCTCATGTATTTTTTTATGAAAAATATTAAAAAGAATCAATAATAAAGAAATCTTATAAAAAGCATCAATTGTAAAGTTTATAATATTTATTATTATAATGTCGTTGCAGATGCAACATACTTTTTATTTCTCCTACATTATAATTATTATATAAAGTCAAACAAAGAGCAAATACAAAGTTGTTGTAAATATAAGTTTGACGGATTAATAAATCAGATATAAATTAAATGATAAAAATATTTCACATAGAATACTATGGTCACATACGGTAAATGTGTTAGGTAAATTACAATGGAGGAAATAATATGAAAGAGCTAAAGATGTTTTGTTACCAATGTCAAGAAACAGCAGGAAATCAAGGATGTAAGATGCAAGGTGTGTGCGGAAAGACAGCTGATGTAGCCAATGCACAGGATCTTTTAGTCTATTTAACAAAAGGAATTTCAGAAATTACCACTAGACTTAGAAAAGAGGGTACTGAGATTTCTAAGGATGTAAATAGTTTAATCACTCTGAATCTATTTACTACGATTACAAATGCTAACTTCGATTTGGAAGTTTTTTATAATCGCATTGGAAAAACAATGGATGTAAGAAATTCTCTACTAGATTTGCTTAAGGATGGGGAAGGTCTTTCAGAAGCTGCCCTTTACGATGAGAGGGACAGGGCTAAGTTAGAAGAGAAAGCTAAGGAAGTTGGAGTTTTAAATACTGAGTATGAGGACGTCAGGTCTTTAAGAGAGCTTATAACTTATGGCTTAAAAGGAATTTCTGCGTACAATAAGCACGCAAATGTACTTGGTCATAGAAATGAAGAAGAGGTAGATGCATTTTTACAAGAAACTTTGGCTAAGTTGCTCGATGATTCTATTTCCGTAGATGAGTTAATAGCTTTGACATTAGAAACTGGTAAGGCAGGAGTGGCTGGAATGGCACTTTTAGATACAGCAAATACGTCTACTTATGGAAATCCAGAGATTTCAAAGGTAAATCTAGGAGTTGGGAAAAATCCCGGAATTTTAGTTTCAGGTCATGATCTAAATGACTTGGAAAATTTATTAAAGCAGACTCAAGGAACTGGTGTTGATGTATACACTCACTCAGAGATGTTGCCTGCACACTATTACCCAGAGCTAAAAAAATACGATAATCTAGTTGGAAATTACGGTAATGCTTGGTGGAAGCAAAAAGAAGAGTTTGAAAGCTTTAACGGTCCTATTTTAATGACTACTAACTGTATCGTACCACCTAAGGATAGCTATAAGGATAGGGTATATACAACTGGTTCAGCTGGTTTTAGTGGCTGTAAACACATTGAGGGAACTAAGGGAGATGAAAAAGACTTCTCTGAAATTATTGAGCATGCTAAAAAATGTAGTGCTCCTACAGAAATCGAAACAGGTGAGATAGTCGGAGGATTTGCTCACAATCAAGTGTTGGCTCTTGCGGATAAAACTGTAGACGCTGTAAAATCAGGAGCTATAAGAAAGTTTTATGTTATGGGAGGATGTGACGGTAGAGCTAAATCAAGAAACTACTACACAGAATTTGCTAAAAAACTTCCTAAAGATACTGTCATACTTACTGCGGGATGTGCAAAATACAAATATAATAAGCTAGATTTGGGAGATATAGGAGGTATACCTAGGGTATTGGATGCTGGTCAGTGCAATGACTCATATTCATTAGCACTAATAGCCCTTAAACTCAAGGAGGTATTTGGATTAGATGATATAAATGATCTTCCTATTGTATACAATATAGCATGGTATGAGCAAAAGGCAGTTATAGTTCTTCTTTCACTTCTATATCTAGGTGTAAAAAACATACACCTCGGGCCTACTCTTCCAGCATTTTTATCTCCTAACGTGGCGAACGTATTGGTAGAAAACTTCGGAATCGGCGCTATAAGTGATGTTGATAAGGATATTATGGAATTCTAGATATAAAAACCCTATGAGAAAGTCCATTTCTCATAGGGTTTTTTGTATGAATTCATAAGATATTTACATGCTTTTTAAAAAACATCTATCTTTTTTTACAAAATGGTGGTATACTACTATTAAACAGTATCATTCAGGTATATTATGAGGTTTATTTATAAAAAAATAAGGAGAGGGTAGTATGCAATTAAGTTTGACCACTGATTATGCGATCAGGATTCTTGCGTGCATAGGGGCCTCCGATGGAGTTATCCCATCTACGGAGATAAGCGAAAAGGTAGGAATATCGCAAGCTTATGTAATGAAAGTTATACGTAAACTCAGTAAAGCTGGGATGGTAATAACTCATCAAGGTCCAACAGGGGGAGTATCCCTGGGTAGAGATCCTAAGAATATCACTCTTTACGATGTGCTCAATCTTATGGAAGCGACAACTAGGATTAACAGATGCTTAGAAGACGATTGTTTTTGCAGTAACAACAACACTGCACATTGTAAGGTTAGGAGGTTCTATACACAGTTACAGAAAAACGTTGACGAAAGCCTTCGTTCAGTGACTCTTGATTTTCTAATCAACAGCTAACTAAATAATTTAACCAAGCCCTCCTAAAAATTTTTTTGGGGCTTTTTTCTTGTAATATTTTCAAAAAAATGGTATTATCAAGTTGCACATTTGTGATTAAAACTGAGGAGGATGTTATGGATAACAAAAATACCGCCATATTAGTCGATACGGCTACGGATATTAACATAGAAATGTCTGAGAGATTTGGCCTATATCTTTTACCCTTATATATAAATTTTAAAGAAAGACAGTATAGAGATAGGTTTGATATGGACAGCTCAGAATTATACGAGCATATAAATGAGGAGATTCCAACTACAAGCACTCCATCGCCTGGAGAGGTAGAGGCTATGTTCGATCAGATAAAAGACGACGGATATAAAAATTTGATTATTGTTACGATATCATCGAAATTAAGCGGGATATACAATTTGTACAACTTGGTAAAAAACAATTACAAGGGATTGAATATCGAGGTTATAGATACTAAAAACATAGCTATTGGAGCAGGATTTATAGCTATATTTACTTCCATTTTACGAGACAAGGGGTATGAATTTACAGAAATCGTAAATAAAGTCAAAGAAAAACTTTTTGATTCGGCTTCTTTTTTTACCTTGGACACTCTTAAGTACCTTATAAAGGGAGGAAGAATAGGTAAGGTTGCCGGAACGTTAGGAAGCGTGCTAAATATTAAGCCAATTATTTCTTGTGACAAGGAAGGTGTGTACTATAGTGCGGACAAGGTGAGAGGAAGGAAGAAGAGTCTCCAAAAGGTTGCGGAAATCGCTAGAGATTTTGTAGGGGATTCTAAGGAATTTCTTATATGTGTCTGTAATGGAGGCTCAGATAAACTTGAGTTTGAAAACTTTAAAAACTCTATAGAGGATTTTATTTCATCCGCTTTTATGAGTTTTGAAAGTGAGATAACCTGCACTTTGGCGACGCATACTGGACCTGGGCTAATTGGAATTGGAGTTATGAAGTTAGACTAAATAAAGTTATAGATTAGGAGTTTGGTGTGTTTAGAAGAAAAAGAAGGATGGGTTGCTTTACGAAGATTATTCTTATAGCACTCATAGTTTTTGGATATAGATATGCTATGAGTCCTAAGGAAATAAACGTGGAGTATATTAGTCAGTACCCAGAGCTTAAAAACGGATGTGAGGTAGCTTCCTTAAATATGGCGTTATCTCACTACAATATATATACTAATAAAACGGTAATAGCTAGAGATTATTTAAAAAAGACTAATATCGAGGGAGGAAATCCCGACGAGGCTTATCTTGGAGATCCATTTGGTAGGGGATATTATTGTTATGCCCAGCCCTTAGTAGATGCAGCTAATGCATACTTAAAGGATAAGGGACTTCAAAATAAGTATTACGCAGTTGATGAAACTAAGATGTTTCCGATAAAAATCAAGACTTATATAGATAAAAATATACCTATTGTCATGTGGTCTACTACTGACTATGGTCCGCTTAGAAAAAACGGGTTGAAATGGAAGATGGATAATTCTCAGATACATGAGGCGTATTCAAATTCACACTGTTTTTTAGTTACGGGCTATACACCGACGTCTATAATAGTAATGGACCCTGCTAAAGGTAGACAAGAGATAAATATGTTTAAATTTATAAAGATGTATATCAATACAGGGAGAAAAGCTATGGTAGTAAGTCCTTATTGATGTATATAAGGCATGGTAGAAAGTCATATTGATTTGTCTATAGTATGATAAAGCCCTTACCAATTTGTTGATTTGAACTAATATATCTTAAATTTTCGTAAATTAAATAACTAAGTTAAATTAATACCTGTCAGTCCTAATTGGGCTGGCAGAATTTTTATGTAAAAATGTTAATTCAATCAGTTTGATTGTACATAAATCTGTACAAAAAATAAAGTTTAGAAACATTTACAGGCAAAAAAATAAATTGAAAGCCTTTTTTTATTAAAAAAATTAAAAAAACTTAATACATTTTTTGGTAAATGTATTAAGAAAAGGGGGCGATAGTTAATAAAAACACGCCAATCTAAATTAGGTTTTCAGTAAAATTAGCGTAAAACTTTATTAACTTAACTGATAGAATATTTTAAAAAAATATAGATAATTTAATGATAACGATTAATTAAAGGTGGTATTTTTATAATTTCGCCTAATTAAATTAACGCTAATTTCTTTAAAAATACATATTATATTTGAAAAAATATTATTTGATATAATTTATCCATAAAATGAACTTTGATTAATAATATTGGAATTTCAACGTTTGTATTGTTTTCTCAAATTTTGAATACTTTGTAAACAAAAATATAAGTGTGAATGATTAATTTATAATTAACAATAATTGATATTGTAAACGTAAGCCTTTGGTGCTACTATGAATTTAACAGAAAGGTTCGTATGAACAAAAAAGGAGGGTAAGTTTATGAAACAGATTTTAGCAATTAATGCGGCAATTGGAAGTTTTGTTTGGGGATGGCCGATGATCATCCTTCTACTAGGAACTGGTCTTTTCTATTTAATCAGAACTAAGGCTATCGTAGTTAGAAAATTTGGATTTATAATGTCTAATACACTGATGAAAATTTTCCACAAAGGGCATGGGGGAGAAGGAGAAGTAACTGCCTTCCAAGCTGTATCAACAGCCCTCGCAGCAACAGTCGGAACAGGTAATATCGCCGGTGTTGCCCTAGCTATAGCTATCGGTGGTCCAGGTGCGGTTTTCTGGATGTGGCTATCAGCTTTCTTGGGAATGTCTACTAAGTTTTCAGAAGTTATACTATCAATAACTTACAGGATTAAAAACAAGGAGACAGGCGCATATTCTGGTGGACCAATGTACTATATCTCAAGAGGCGCTAAGATAAAATGGCTCGGTAAATTATTCGCTATCTTTGCAGCTATAGCTTCATTTGGTATTGGTAATATGACACAATCAAACTCAATAGCTGAGACAATTCACGTACAATTTGGTGTTAGCCCTATTATAGTTGGTATAATTCTAGCCGTTTTAGCAGCTTTCGTTATAATCGGTGGTATCAAGCGTATAGGTTCAATCACTGAAAAACTCGTTCCATTTATGGCAGTATTCTACATAGTTGGATCACTAGTTATTATATTTATAAACATAACTGAAGTGCCACACGCTTTTGGATTAATTTTTGGTAATGCTTTTACTGGTACAGCAGCAGTTGGTGGTTTCGCAGGTTCAACTTTGATGGTTTCTATGAAAGCCGGTATATCACGTGGTGTATTTACAAACGAAGCTGGTCTAGGTTCTGCTCCTATAGCACACGCTGCAGCAACTACTGACCACCCAGTTAGACAAGGTATGTGGGGTGTATTTGAAGTTTTCGTAGATACATTCTTAGTTTGTTCAATGACAGCGTTGGTAGTTTTGGTATCTGGAAAATGGGATTCAGGTCTTCAAGGTGCAGCACTAACTACTCAAGCTTTCAACGAAGGATTTAAAGGCGGAGGATATATAGTAGCGGTCGGATTAACACTATTTGCATTCTCTACAATTCTAGGTTGGGCTTACTACGGTGAGAAATGCTCTGAGTATGTACTTGGACCTAAGGCAGTTAAGGTTTACAGAATTATATTTATACCATTAATCGCTGTTGGTGCAGTTGGTGGTTTGGCTCCTATATGGGCTATAGCAGATACTCTAAATGGTTTGATGGCGATTCCAAACTTAGTAGGTCTATTGTTCTTGACTCCAGTCGTAGTAGCGATGGTGAAAGACTTCTTCAAAGACCCAGACAGAATCAGAGAATCAGACAGAGAATACATGGATTTGCTTGAAGGAAGATATAAAGTTGACGATAGATAATAAGAGCTATAGATTTTTATAATTGAATTTGAAAATATTAAAATTGAATTTGGAAATATTTTAGATTTCTTATTAACATCTAATTTACATGACTTACGGACATTTATGACCGAAAGTCCTATATCAAAATAGAAGGTAGTTTGACTTACTTCATAAATGATACCTCTGAAGGAGCATCACATGGTGGTGCTCTTTCAGTTTTTTATTTATTATTATAGAATAAAGGTCGAGTATTTGGTATAATTGAAAAATTAGATAATCTAGCTAAAAAACACAATGTTTACGGAGGCAATATGATAGAGAATTTGAGATATTTTTTTAGGGGAACGCCCGATGGATATGTTTTTGATATTTTTTCATTCACTCACCTATTCATCCTTGGATTTACCATTCTAGGAATAATTATAATAATAAAAAATAGAAGGGCTATCAGAACAAATGAGAGGAGGATGAAAGGCTGGAAGAGTGTATTGGTATCTCTAATTTTGATGCAGCAGGGGATATTATATCTTTGGTATATTTTTTCGGGATACTTTTCTATACAGGAGAGTTTGCCGCTTTACAACTGCAGGGTGGCGATGATTTCAATAGCCTTTGGACTTTTATTAAACAATAAGACCCTCAAGTACATTGGGTGTTATTGGGGAATACTAGGTGGGATAGTGGCTTTGACTATGGTAAACCTTGATCCATTTAGCTTCCCTCACTACACATTCGTTTCTTATTTTCTAGGGCATATTGTGCTTCTTTGGTCGGTAATTTTTATAATTATCATTGAAAGAATGGAGTTTAACAAAAGTACCTTGAAAAAAATTCTAGCGATTACCAATATATATAATATTTTCATATTATCTTTTAACCTACTCACAGGATCAAATTACTGCTATCTTGTTGAAAGTCCATTTATGACAGAGAAAATTTTCTCCCTTGTAGGTCATGTAGGTTATAGTTTAATCATGTTTGCCCTATTTAATATAGTTGTTATTTTGGCTCATATGCTTATAAAATCTAAGGTAATCACTAGGTTTGTGGATGGACCTTATATAGATGTAGGCTCTACGATTGAGACTGGACTTGAAACAGAGTAGAAAATACTCAGAAGCAAAGATGATATTAACATCGAGTTTCTGAGTATCTCTTTTATATTATATATAGACTTCATTTAGTTTTTATAAGTATTTTCTAAGTATCTATATTAGACTTCCAATTTTGTTAAGCTTTTTATCGGAGTTTTTATTCTTGTCTAGTTAAGCTTTTTATTTGAATTTTTGTTCACTCCAAATATATCTGTCTCTTTTTTCTTTATCGTTTTATTCTCAATATCTCTAATGGTGGAGCCATCTTTAGAAAACAAAAGTGGCTTTATTAAATACAGCATCTCATATTCTTTTTCATCATAGTATTTATCCACTAGCTCATTAAATATTTCTGGGAAAAAAGACCATGAGAATTTCATATCCCTAGACCATAGGACCAAAGTTCTAAGGGTTTGTAAATAAATTTCCCTCAGATTAGAATTAAGTCCGGAAATAATGACTTGTCTTCCTTGGAACCTGTATTTTGAGAGTAGTTTCAGTATTTCTATCTCCTGTTGGTAACAGATGAAGTAATATGATTTGCTAGAATCAAATTTCTTTGTCTCTAGTTCTTTAAAGTGCGTTATCTTAACAATGGTATCAAAGACCTCTCCAGTAATTAAAACTTTTTCTCTCATCATGGCATTTAAAATTTCTACTATCCTGTCTGGGTATCTAGTCACCAGATAATCTGCCTTGTTTTCCATGTCGACGCCAAATTTACTTGCTAGGTCTATTACATCTATAAGTTGATCGCTATCACAGGCGTATACATCTTTTCTAATAGTGTCTTGGTTTACAAAATCAAAAAGATCCGATTGCATAGGAAAATACTTGTGACCAATTTTATTCATAGTTCTGAGCATTCTATATATGAGATTATAGTGTTTTAAAGTCAATTCGCCGTCCTTTTGAAGCCTCTTTGCGTTATCTAATATCATTATATAATCCTCTGTCAACTCCTTATATGAGTTTTCATAGAACTCGACAGTCAAAATTTCAGAGATTTTAATCAATATCCTAATAGCTAAGGTAAAGTCGTCAATGGTTAGCCTTCTATCATCTTTAAATATTGCCAGCACGTCGGGACAAGCCATTACGGCAGCGGTAAACTTATCATCCTCAAAATTGGCCATCTTTTTAAATAAGAGTCTCTTTTCTTCTAGTGGAAGATTATCACAAAATGCAGCGGTCAGTATCATTCCCCAATCGCCACAGTAAGGCATATTTTTTATCATAATCTCGTTATCATCGTCCCATTGCTGCATACAGTGTAAACTTCCTAGGGCGAATTCGTCGTACCTCGAAAGCATGATGATATCGTCTCTTAGCTTAGGGAAAATATCGTACACAGAGGTGTCGTCTGTCAATGCCAACATCAAAAGGCTTAGCTTAGTAGTAGAAATATCCTTGGAATCCTCAATATTATTTCTAAAAAAATCTGCATATGGATAAAGTGAATACCTACCTTTTTTTTGAACTATAGCATCGTACATTGCGTACATAGTCCTGGAGGAATCCGTACGATCAAGTTGTCCAAGAAGGATGTTAAAACCGTCGATAGCGTTAATGATATCGTAGTTTTTATTTGCGAAATACTTATACAATACCTTTGAACAATCCTCGTGCTCTATCTCTGGTAGATACAAGTTGAAATATGATCCAGACTCCCATGAACCTGGTGAGCGACCGCAATTTACATCCTCAACCCCCAAAACTTCAGCTAAATTAAAATCTTCGCTAAAACGTCCATCCTCTTTTAAATTTTCTCTAAGTAATTCTATAATATTAGCCATATCCTCATTCTCCTTATATTGGATTTTTACATAATGCTAGTTTGTATTTTTAAAATACAGAATTTAGGTATATTCTCCTAAGCTCTTTTGCATTATGTAAATTGACCCTTCTATATATATATAATATGCAAAAAAAATAAAAATGCAAATAAATAAGATATTTTTAAAAAAAATTCCTATTGTTATCTGCATTTTTATCTATATTAATTATTCTATATTTTATTTCTCTTAAGTAGTTTTTTCTATGCTTAGTATTCTTTCAAATAATTATTATATACTTAACTTATTTTCAAATAGTTTATTCTATGTTTAGCTTGATTTTAAATAATTTATTCTATGTTTAGCTTGTTTCCGAGGAAGTAAACAGTAGCTATAAATAACGCAATACCGACTAAAATATCTATGCCACCGCTTATTAGTGTCTGACCCATAAATAAGTCATAACTCTTGGACAGTGATTCCAAAGCATTAGGACTTACCACACGTGAACTCTCAGTGATAGGAGAGTTGGCCATTATATTTATTGATATGGTAAACCTCACTATACACAGTACTATGAAGGCTGCTATACCAGACAACGCTTTGTGTTTTGAGAATTGTCTTAAGTTTGCTACTGCCACGCAGAACATAATGGTTATTATGTCGCTTAGCGGTGAAATTACTATCATAAGTATATAAAGAATTGTTGTACCAAGTCTTCTATTAAACACTACATATAAAGCGTCGAAAAAATCTTTATCAAAAATTAATCTCTTTATTGCGTCAATTGCTTCAGCACCTAAATGCGGTATAATAAGTAGTGCTAACGAAATAAATACTACAATTAAAATGAGTATTTGAAAAATATAAAACGCAATTAATTTTCCGCTGACGATATGAATTGGCTTCACTGGTAGGGTATTTGTTAGATAGCCCTCATCTCCATATACGCTGTTGTTGTATCTGGTAATTATAACGTATAAGTTGACTATAACTATGGCTACAACACTTGCCACTATTAGAAGTATCAAAATCATATCTATTATATCGTTAGCGGTATTTACTGATGCTCCTTCATTATTAAATACAGGTGAGAAGTCAAAGTAGATACCAGAGATTAGAAAAATTAACGGCATCGCTATAAATATAGGTAAAAAATACCTTCCAATTGTTCTTAGTTCATATTTAATTATTTTTCCTAGCATTTGAATTCCTCCCTAAATAAAGCATCAACAGATGTTCCTTTTTTGACTCTGATTGTGTCTGTATCTTCGTGAAGTACTATCTTTCCGTTGTTTAAGAAACACACCTCATCACAAATTTGCTCAATCTCTGAAATTAAGTGTGTAACTATTATTATTGTAGATTCTGGAGGATAGTTGTTGATTATAGTCCTAATTACGTAGGATCTCGCCGCTGGGTCAACCCCACCGATCGGTTCATCTAGTATATAGAGCTTTGCTTGTCTGCTCATAACCAAAATCAACTGAACCTTCTCCTTAGTACCTTTTGAGAGAGTTTTGATCTTGCTTGACGGATCGATTTTCAAATCGTAAAGCATATTGTAAGCTCTCTCCTCATCAAAGTCAGAATAAAAATCCTTAAAATAATTTACTATTTGTCTAACCGTCATAGCACCATTTATATATGTTCTCTCTGGAAGATATGATACTATGGATTTTGTTAAAGTTCCTGGTTTTTCGCCATTTATCAGAACAGTTCCTGAAGATGGTTGCAAAAGACCATTTATGATTTTTATAAGAGTGGATTTACCGCTGGCATTTGGACCTAGAAGTCCTATTATTTTTCCACTACCAATGGATAGATCTAATTCATCGAGAACTTTTTTTCTTCCATAATTTTTACTAAGCCCCCTAATCTCTATTAAACTATTCATAATATACCTCCTTTAATTTTCGTCGATAAGCCTTTTTACAGAACTTAGTATCTCTTCTTTTGTATATCCCATTGCGTATAGCTTTTTCAAAAGTTCTACAATCTCAGATTCTATGGCCTTGTCCTTCATTTTCTCAATTAGGCTTTCGTTTGTTGTGACAAACTTACCTAATGTTCTCTTAGATGTAATAAGTCCCATTGTCTCTAGATCTGAGAGAGCTCTTTGAACTGTGTTGGGATTAATTGAGTAGATGTCCGCTAGGGATCTAACTGATTCGAGCTTTTCTCCAGGTTTTATTTTGCCTGATATAATATCCATTTTTAATATATCTACCAATTGTATATATATTGGAAGATTTGTATCAAAGTTAATCACTTGCTTCCCTCCTTCTAAATTATACTTACAGAACATAATATAAATTATATTAATCTAATATATTAGTGTATTAATATCTTAATACAAGTATATAACGATACTGTCATACTGTCAATAGTTTTTTAAAAAAATTATATAAAAATTTTCGATTTATTTCCATTATCCTTGATACATAGTTATTCTGTGTGATATACTTATAAGAGAATTTTCATTATGGAGGTGTATACGATGGTACAGGCACTAATGATAACACAATTAATCTTAGGATTATTTATGATAGTTGTAGTTATGCCACAGGAATCAAAGCAAAGTAAGTCTTCTGTATTCGGTGGCGAAGAGATGACTCAAGCATATTTTAAACCAAAAGGTAAGGAAGCATTTTTACAAAAGGTTACAAAGGTAGTAGCTGTATTATTTTTTATTAATGCCATAGCTCTTTTAATAGTTACAAAGGGTCAGTAGGGCAAATCTAAATCTCGCCAGTGCGGGATTTTTTTTACATAGATAATTATAGATAATTAATGAAATATATAAATATACAAAGAATATACAGAAAAGTAGTGAAACTTTGGGTAAATACATAAATATGGAAGGGAGTGAGAGTATGAACGATTATGATAAAGTAAAGAGGAGCATAGTCGGGCTTATCAACGATCCATCATACACACCGATGAAAAAAAATGACCTCAGGTATATTTTTCAAGTACCGAAGGCAGAGAGAAGTGAGTTTCAAAAGGTCCTAGAGGAGCTTGAGACAGATGGAAAGATATACATAAGTTCAAAAAATAAGGTGCTATCTCCTAGGAGTGCTGGTTTTATAGTAGGTATTTTTGAGGGAAATAAAAAAGGATATGGTTTTGTAGACGAGATAATAGATGAAGAGCTACTTACTGATCCGGATGAAGGTTTTGACTCAAATTCAGATAAGTCTGATGATAATAAGAACATCGATAATGACAATGATATATATAGTGAATACTTAAAGGGCAATAATTACGATTATAACGAAAAAATAGAACCGAAGACCGTGTACATCTCTAAGGATAATAAAAAGGACGCCATGGATGGAGACTTGGTCATGGTGCTTATAACTATTTCCGCAGATGGAGACAAGAAGGCTGAAGGTGTAGTTACAAAGGTTCTAAAGAGGGGCGACAAGAAAATCATAGGCAACTTTGAAATGCAAGAAAATTTTGGATTTGTAGTTCCGATGAATAGGAGAATAGAAAGTGATATATTCGTATCAAAAGATGATTTCAATGGTGCCAAGGATGGTTCGAGGGTTGTTTGTGAGATTGTAAAATATCCAGAGCCAGGCAAAAAGCCAGAGGGCAAGATAATCGAGGTAATCGGTCAAAAGGGAGAAAGATATGTAGAGATTGATTCCATAGTAAGAGATCACAATCTACCAGATGATTTTCCTCAAGAAGTGGTAGATTTTCTCGAAAATATACCGGATAAAGTAGACCCTAACGATATGAAGGGAAGGCTTGACCTCAGAGACGAGATGATATTTACAATAGATGGAGATGACTCTAAGGACTTTGACGACGCCATATCTATATCTAAAAACGATGACGGAACTTATGTTTTAGGCGTTCATATTGCTGACGTTACCCATTATGTAAGGGAATATACCCCACTTGATAAGGAGGCCTTAAAGAGAGCTACAAGTGTTTATCTTGTAGATAAGGTAATTCCTATGCTCCCTAAAAAGCTTTCAAACGGAATCTGTTCTCTAAACCCTGATGAGGATAGACTAGCCCTATCAATTATTATGAATATAGACAAGGGAGGAAATGTAAACTCCTATGATATAAAAAAGACTGTCATAAGGTCTAAAGCAAGGATGACTTATCATAAGGTAAGTGAAATACTAGAAAATAATGACGAGAAGCTTATAGATGAATACTCTGACTTGGTAGATGATTTTAAAACGGCGGAGGAACTTGCTAAAATTTTGAGGGCGAGAAGAGAAAAGCGAGGGGCTATTGAATTTGATTTCGATGAGTCAAAAATAATTTTAAATTCGGATGGAACAGTCAAAGGTATAGAACCATATGAGAGGAGAATTTCCAATAAGATTATAGAAGAATTTATGCTGGTTACAAACGAGACGATAGCAGAACATTTCTATTGGCTAGAGGTTCCGTTTGTATATAGGGTTCACGAGGATCCGGACCCAGACAAATTACTTAAGCTTCAAAATTTCCTAAATATTTTCGAATATAGGTTGAAGTACAATGGCGAGGAGATTCACCCCAAAGCTATGCAAAGTGTAATTGAACAAGCTGAGGGCAAACCTGAAAAGCAGATTATCTCTTCTGTTATGTTAAGATCTATGAGACAGGCGAGATATGATACAGAGTGCCTCGGTCACTTTGGTTTGGCGGCGAAGTACTATTGTCACTTCACATCCCCGATCAGAAGGTATCCAGACCTTCAGATACACAGGATAATCAAGGAGTGGCTAGACGGAAAATTAGACGGCAAGAGGAGAAAGCACTACGATTCCATTGTTTTTAATGCAGCTCAACAATCCTCAGTTCAAGAAAGGCGTGCAGAGCTTGCTGAAAGGGATGTTGACGACTATTACAAGGCGGTATTTATGGAGGATAAGGTAGGAGAAAAGTTCTCAGGAAGGGTTTCTTCTATTACGTCCTTTGGAATATATGTGGAATTAGACAATAGCGTCGAAGGATTGATTAGACTTTCATCATTGGATGAGCACTACGATTATATAGAAAGTACTTACTCACTGAAGAGTCAGACGACTTCAAAACAGATTAGAATAGGTGAGAGGGTTGATATAGAAGTGCTAGGCGTCAATGTAGATATGAGGGAAATAGACTTTAAACTGATTGGAAACTACTAAAATATGATATAATAGATTATATAGAAAATCTTTTGTAGGGGGGATAAATATGAAAGCAAAAAGAAAAGTATTAGTACCATTAGATGGAACTGAGAGAAGTATGCACTCACTTGATTTTATCAAGAAGAATTTTTCAGAAGAAGATGTTGACATTGTATTGATGCACGTTAAGGAACTAATATTTATCGATGGAATATCACTTTCTGAGGAAATTAAGGAAGCTGAGATTACAGGTAAGAAGATATTAGATAGAGGAGAAGAAATACTCGAAGGATATAATATAAGTAAATACTTTACATTTGGTTATCCAGGAGATGAAACGATAAGAAAGGCAGAAGAAGACAATATAGATATAATCATAATGACTAAGTCTACAAAAAAAGGCTTAACAAGAATGATAGGCTCAGTTACTGCCTTCGTTGTTAAACACGCTAAATGCGTAGTTATGATAATACCAGAATAATTTTTATTTGTGCCGATGGTTGACAATGGATATTTTGTCGACAAACTAAACTATAATGATGGCTCAGAATGGAATAAATTTTAAAATGTAAAATAATTCTTGAATTCGGATACAGAATAATATATAATATACTAGTGACGCCGGAGTGGCGGAATTGGTAGACGCGCAGGCTTGAGGGGTCTGTGAGAGCTTTTCTCGTATCGGTTCGACCCCGATCTTCGGCATTTATGGCTGACTCAATGAGTCAGCCTTTTTTATATCAAAAAAAGAATTTTCAGCTTAAATTATTTTCCATAAATGAAAATTATATATCAATTGATAATATAAGTCAAAGTTTAAGCTTAATGAAATTAGGATATGATACTAAATGTGAGTACTGTAAAATAATGGGATAAATGCTTCAAATCACTTAAATACCAACGACTAAAAAAATATTTAAAATAATTTTTGAGTTTTTTTACAAAAATGGTTTGACAAAATTCTCATTATGGTATAATATTAAATGAGAACAAAGCAGTAATCATTACTACTTTTAAAGCAACAGAAATAAATATAAAATTTTTAGGAGGTAATAGAAAATGGCAAGAGATTTAAAAGAACTTAAAGGTACTAAGACAGAAAAGAATTTAAATGACGGTTTCGCTGGTGAGTCAATGGCAAGAAATAAATACACTTACTACGCAAGCCAAGCTAAAAAAGACGGTTATGTTGGTATCCAACATATATTCCAAGAAACAGCACTAAACGAACAAGAGCACGCTAAGCTTTGGTTCAAGGCTCTTCATGGAGGAGAAATTCCTACAACAGAAGAAAACCTAAAAGACGCTGCAGCTGGTGAGCACTATGAGTGGACTGAAATGTATCCTGGATTTGCAAAAGACGCAGAAGAAGAAGGATTCACTCAATTAGCTAAACTTTTTGAAGGTGTTGCTAGAATAGAAAAGAGACACGAAGCTAGATACAACACTCTACTTTCTAACCTAGAAGCTGGTAAGATATTCGAAAAAGAAGAAGTAGTTGTTTGGAAGTGCGAAAACTGTGGACATATTCATATAGGTAAAAAAGCTCCTAAACTATGTCCTGTATGTAAGCATCCTCAAGCATTCTTCACAGTTGAAACAGAAAACTTCCTAGATGAAGAAAAAGATATATAATAGATAAATTAGCGTAAAAAGCATTATTGCTAATAGTAAATAACGGAAATATTGTATTAAATAAATCACCTTTGTAGGACATTCCTACGAAGGGGATTTATTTGGATATACACAAATTTTTGCTTATGCTGTAAAATTGTGGGTATCTTACTAAAACGAGCAGTAGGAATAATGTTGAGGTGATTAGATGAAGTTTTCAAAACAGAGACAATTAATTTTGAATGCTGTGTTGCAAAGCGAATCACATCCCACAGCAGAGATAATCTACGATACTCTTAAAAAAGATAATCCAAGTCTAAGCCTGGGAACTGTGTACAGAAATTTATCGCAGCTAGAAAGTAACGGCTTGATAAGGAAGGTAAAAATTATTGATCATCCAGATAGGTATGATGGTATTGTATCTGATCACGCACACTTTGTATGTAGGGAGTGTGGCAAGGTGATTGATATCGGCAATCTCGAGGTAATAAAGCTCCAAGAAAAGGTAGCGGAAGAGATAGACGGTATAGTAGAAGATGCTACGGTTATTCTATATGGAAGATGCAATCAATGTAAATAAAGGAGAGGACTAAAATGAAAAAAGACGTACTATTTTATCTATGTAAGGATTGTGGAGAAGTTATAGAAGTTGTTGTTGGTGAAACAGCTGACTTTACATGTAATGGAAAAGAAATGGTTAAGCTAGAAGCTAATACAACTGATGCGGCTGGAGAAAAACACGTACCAGTAATCGAACAAAACGGAAATAAAGTTGTTGTTAAGGTTGGTAGCGTACCTCATCCAATGGAAGAAAAGCATCATATCGCATTTGTAACACTTGTTACAGAAAAAGGACATCAAAGATTTGATTTACCAGTAGATGGTGAGCCAGTAGCTGAATTTACTATAGCAGATGACGATAAGGTTGTTTGTGCATATGAATTCTGTAATCTACACGGCTTATGGAGAGCAGAAGCATAAGTAAATAACAAATAAGGTTAATTAGATTTCGCCTTTTAGGCGTTAATATCATTAATAAATCCTAAACTGAAACAATAAAAAGGACTGTTTCAAAGTCCAAAATTAA
>JASBZE010000029.1 GCA_029983575.1 Peptostreptococcaceae bacterium | reverse complement strand
TCTATCTTTAGACTTTAAATTTTTCTCATCAACGCTATATATTATACAACCATAAGTATTTACTCTTATAAGAAAGGAATTTCTTTAAATACCTATTAGCTTATTTTTAGTTTAAACCAGCGAGATAGCCTGTAGAATATGCTATCTGCAAATTATATCCACCAGTATAAGCATTTACATCGATTATTTCCCCGGCAAAATAAAGCCCCCTAATCTTCTTGGACTCCATAGTGTGCGGATTTATCTCGCTTACGTCTACTCCTCCAGAAGTCACTATCGCCTCTTCGATACTTTTAAGACCATCAACGGCTATCTTATATGATTTTAATCTCCTTACTATCTCTTCTCTTTCTTCTTTTTTTAGTTCTGAGCAATTTTTATCTCTATCTACTGTAACTGTGTCTATTATCGGTAATATCAGGTCAGAAGGTAGTAATTTTCTCAAAAGGTCAACTATTTTCAGTTTGGGATTTAATTTGATCTCCCTAATTATCCTATTATTTAGTTTTTGTTCGCTGAGTGCCGGCTTTAGATCCAATATTATTTCAACTACATCGTCAACTCCATCTACCCAACAACTCGCCGATTTTATAATAGGTCCGTCAATTCCACTACTATTTAGTTGCATTTCTCCAAAATCGGAATACTTCTTTTTGCCGTTTACATACATATCTATAGATACATTTTTAAGATCCAATTTTTTTATCCTGTAACTAGCAATTTGCTCGCTTACCATTCCAACTAAAGCCGCTCGGGGTGAAATTATTCTGTGACCTAAGTCACTAGCAATCTTAAATCCATATCCATCAGAACCAGTTTTTGGATAACTCATTCCCCCAGTAGCTAAAACCACCTTATCACATTTAATAAATTCATTATTGTCTAGTCTTACTCCTATGATTTTTTTAAATGACTCTTTAACCTCCTCCACCTTATGACCGGTAATGAGTTTTGTCTTGGTACTCTTTAAAATACTCACAAATGCATCGACGACATCTACAGCTTTGTCACTTTCCGGGAAAATTCTCCCGCCTCGCTCAACCTTAGTCTTAAGACCGTTATTTTCAAGTAAATTTACTGTATCATAATTGGTAAAGGTATAAAATGCTGAATACATGAACTTCGGATTTCTAGTGAGTGATTTTATCATTTCCTCAGTATCACAATCATTGGTAATATTACATCTACCCTTACCCGTAATCATAAGTTTTCTGAGAAGCCTAGAGTTTTTTTCTATCAATATAACCTCTCCATCATCTAACATAGATTGAGAATATGCAGCCATTATTCCTGCGGGACCTCCACCTACGATCACCGTTTTCAATAAAATCACCTCACCACTTTTTACTAATATAAGTCAATATACAATCTAATGATTCTTACAAAAATAGCTGAACAATATAAATAAAATAACTAATCAACTTAGCCTAAAAAACTGGCCACCACAACACTAAAGCTAATCAATCCATCCAAAGTACTTACATGCGTATTCTATTCCATCTTCATCTACGTTTTTAGTTACGAAATCAGCAACTTCCTTTAATCTCTCTACTGCATTTCCCATAGCTATCGACGTCCACTCATCTCTAAACATAGAAAAATCATTCATCTCGTCCCCAAAGACTACTACATCAGAATAATCAGCTCCCAAAATATCCATCATCTTCTTTATACCAATTGATTTATCAGTTTGCTCAACAATTATAAAATCATCTCTGAATCTTGAATAAGTGGTTGTCTTCAATGCATCGATATATTTTTCCTCGTCTCTACTTATAGTTACATACATCTTATACACCTTGTCTACCTTATCTATATCCAAGTCTTCATCCAATACAGTCTGTAAATACCTTCCGTCACACTCTTCAAAAAACTTTTTAGAGTTAGTATATCTAACCTTTGAATTATCTAGGCTCACTGACCATAGGTAGTTTTTTTTGTCTAATTCCTTTGCAAGCCTTCTAACCATATCTATATCTATCGGATCTATGTATAAAAGCTTATCATCCATGGTCAATCCGTTCCCACCATCGCTTACCATATTTTTAAACCCGCACTGCTCATATATACTGTGTGCCATAACATTGCTTCTTCCCGTAGCAATGGCTAAAAAATGTCCGTCCTCTTCTAACTTTCTAAGCGTCCTTAAAGTTGACTTCGGTATATATTTAATAGGGAACCCTGCTGCCAGGGTTCCGTCTATATCAAAAAAGAAATATTTCTTCTTTACATCATTCATATCATCACCGACTTAAACGTCCTCAACAATTCCAACATATGGAAGGTTTCTATACTTTTCTGCATAGTCAATTCCATAGCCTACTATAAATTTATCCTCTATTTCAAAACCTACGTAGTCTACAAAAATATCTACCTTCCTCCTCTCAGGTTTATCCAACAAAGTACATAGCTTTAAACTTTTTGGATGTCTAGTTTCAAGCGCTTCAACTAAATTGCTCAAGGTTACGCCCGAATCTATAATATCCTCCACGATAAGAACATTTTTACCTTTTATATCAACATCTAAATCCTTAATTATCTTAACTGTTCCAGAAGATTCGGTAGAAGTTCCGTAACTAGAAACAGCCATGAAATCCAAGCTCACATTAAAGTTTATCTTTCTTATCAAATCTGCGATAAACACGCTCGCCCCCTTTAGAATGCCCACAACCAACAATTCTTCCCCTTCATAATCTTTCTCTATCCTCTTGGCGAGTTCTTCAACTTTCTTTTTTAGTTCCTCCTCAGATATCATCACACCTGTTAATTTATACATAAGTTTCCTCCAAATTTTAATTTCTAAATTTATATTTTATTAAATTTATTATAACATAAAAGAGACCCTCTCTAAAGCATAATAGATTCATTTTAATACATTTAAACTTAATTGACAATGTAATGAACCTATGCAATAGAGAAAGTCCCTAATTTTGCTAATATTTTATTTAATTATATGTAAAAGTCTTATGAATTTTTGACTTAATACATCCTTACTTAATTACAAACAAATTTCCAATGATGTTTTAAGCTTTTTCAATCGTATCTTCGAAATCTCTTGGTCCAACTTCTTTAGTTCCTGAACCGTTGATCTTGTCGATGACAGCTGCAATTGCGTTATCTCCAGATACGTTACAAGCAGTTCCAAGAGAGTCTTGAGTTATGTAAAGAGCTATCATCAAACTTCCCAAAGCTCCATCTGAAGGTATTCCAACCATTGGAAGGAAAGGAAGTGCTGACATAACTGCCCCACCTGGTGCTCCCGGTGCTGCTACCATAGCTATTCCTAGCATTGCTATAAATGGGAATATTACTGCAAATCCATGAGGCATGTTTTGCATCATAAGTACAGCAGTTGTAAAGCATGTTAGAGATATCATCGAACCAGAAAGATGTATTGTAGCACAAAGAGGCACAACGAATTCCCTTATTTGTTTACTTACACCATTTTTTCTGGCAGACTCTACGTTTACTGGTATAGTAGCCGCAGAAGACTGTGTTCCAACAGCTGTAAGATAAGCTGGTATTTGATTTTTGATCATCTTTACTGGGTTCTTTCCAGTTATAGTACCTGCTATTATAAACTGGCAGCAGATATATATTAGATGAAGTGGTATTACAACACAATAAACCTTCCAGAATATTGACATAATCTGTACAACTGTTCCCGCATGAGTTAGGTTAGCAAAAGTACCTGCTATGTAGAAAGGAAGTAATGGTATGATAACTGTTTGAAGTGTCTTGGTAACTATATCTTGGAAACCATTGAACACATCGTAAAGAGCTTGACCTTTTCCACGACCTCTAAGAGAAGATATACCCATACCCATAACGAATGAGAATACGATAGCCGCAGTAACGTCTACCATTGGCTCTAGTGGTATTGTAAATATTGGTTTAAGTACTCCCGCTTCAGGATCTAGACCAGCGTGTTGAATTGACGCGTCTATAAATGAAGGGAAGATAGCACTAGCAACTATGAATGCTATTGATCCTGCAACCAAAGTTGAACCATAAGCAATAGCTGTAGTATAACCTAGTAATTTTCCTGCCCCTGTAGCTAAGTCTGCAATACCGGCTGTTACAAATCCAATAATTATAAATGGAATTACGAACTTTAAGAATGCTGAGAACAATGTTGCCAATGTTACAAGCACTTGAGTAACAGGTACTGGCGCAAATTTACCAATGATTATACCCACGATAATACCTATGATTAGTTTAGGAACAAGACCGAGTTTTTTCTTTTTTTCCATGACTAATTCCTCCTAAGTTATATTTAAATATTAGCAATATACATACACGATTATATCATATCAAATGTGAAAAGGGTAGTTTAAATTTCTACCGCTCTTCACATTATAAACATTATAAATTTTATTTTTTTGTACTAAAGTAATTTTATTCCAGCCTCTTCGCATTTTTCGCTCATTTCCTCTGGCCATATTCCAACTTGAACCTCACCAATATGAGCTTTTTTAAGGTAGAACATACATATCCTAGATTGACCGATACCTCCACCGACAGTATAAGGTAGTTCGCCATTTAGAAGCATTCTATGGTAATCCATCTCTCTTCTATCGTCACATCCAGCCTCTCTAAGCTGCCTGTCAAGAGATTCCTCATCAACCCTAATTCCCATAGATGAAAGTTCAATAACATCATCTAGGACTGAATTGTAAAATAAGAAGTCCCCATTTAAATCCCAGTCATCATAGTCCGGGCTTCTTCCGTCGTGCTTTTCTCCTGACTTTAGACTCTTACCAATGCCTGTTAAGAATACCGCTCCGTACTCTTTTACAATCTCTCTTTCTCTCTGTTTTGAATTCAGTCCAGGGTATCTGTCTTCCAATTCTTGAGAAGTTATAAAGGTGATGTCTTCAGGTAATAGCTCTGGAATATTTGGATATACATCACATATAAACACTTCAGTATCCTTAAATACCTTGTAAATCTTTCTTACTATCGCTTTTAAATTCTCATAAGTCCTATCCTCTTTGTTGATTACAAGCTCCCAATCCCATTGATCCACATAAAGTGAATGTATATTAGAAAGCTCCTCATCTTTTCTAATCGCGTTCATGTCGGCATATATACCACGACCAACCGGAATGTCATATTTTTTTAGTGCCATTCTCTTCCATTTCGCAAGTGATTGAACTATTTCAACAGTCTTGTTGTCTATGTCAGGCACCTGAAAACTAACTGCTTTTTCGAATCCGTTTAGATTGTCGTTCATACCAGTTTCCGGTATAACGAAAAGTGGAGAACTCACCCTCATAAGACTTAGTTCTCTACTTAGCCTAAGTTCAAAATAATCCTTTAATTTTTTTATCGCCCTCTGCGTTTCAACTATCCCCAGCGGACTCTTATAATCTTCTGGTAACTGTAACTTCATATAATCTCCTTTATAATTTTAATTTTTGTATTTATTTTATTATATAGTTTCAATATATAATTTTATCATTTTTTATCTGTTATTCTTCATGTGCTAAGTTTTTTTGCAAGCTCAGCATATTACTTTTTTTTATTTAATAAATAGTCAAATCTATCTTAGCCTTTATATAATTTTTCTTCTTGTTTAAATAAGTATAACCAGCTCTGATCTTAGTTCTTTCAGTGATTGTATCATCAATATACTTTTCTTTATAGGCCTTAGATATTTTTTCGTCCTTACTTACCAAATCTATAGCTAGCTCACTAGCTGCCTCTGGAAGAAAAATATTATAAGGGCAATAATACCCACCTACTCTGTAATTCATCTTATACTGAGCAAGTGCGTTTGAAACTTCTGTCGCCTGAACGTCATAGCTTAGCACCCGCCTGTTTAAATCATCAATTTCAAATAATTCCCTAAACAAATCAACTGTATTTAAATTGCTAAACCTAGGAATTATAAACTTATTTTTAAGGGCATTTCTAGCTATGACCCTGTCCATATCTGCATCTGTTCCCATTACTGCTATGTCCTCGCCATATTGCTTTACCTTTTTGTCAATAGTGTCGTTGACCTCTATGGTAGTGGACAGCCTGGAATCCTCATTCACGATATCAGCAAGCTTTATCTCTTCATAAGGTATATTTTTTTGAGCAAGCTTATTTTTCAGATTGTTTACCATGTCGCTCATTCTTTTATTTGTCAAGTCTCTGGCCGTCACAAACTGAATGTGCCTCTTAACACCAAGCTCTTCCTCCAGATCTACGAGTTTATCCTCATCTGCATCTGTATCTTCTTCAAAACCTAGATCCATAACTCTGGAAATTTCTTCTCTTGTCTCTCCCATTGGAGAAGCTATAAATAAAGCTTTTGGCATCATATCCTTTAAAGTCTGCATATAAGGGAGGATACCCCTTTTGGTAGTAGATACGATAACGACGTTATTATCCTTATTCTGAGCTATTGACATGATCTTCTTTTCAGTCTCTCCCTTATTGGATTCAAAATCATCGGGAAGTACTATATGTTTAGCTCTAGCTACGTATTTTTTGTCTGTCCTACCTCTTGCATTTATTTTGTCTACTATATTTTTAGCCCCGATGTAAAAGTCCTTATCCTCATTTTCCGAAGGAGTTATAATGCTAATATTAACCTTGTTCTTTCCATCGTTATTAACCGTTACCTTGCTACATCCGACGGTGAATACTATAAAAAATACGAGTAACATCGTTATAATTTTAATCTTTGAATTATTCTTCATAGCATCACCTCCTAAAAAATATCCGGATAAACAGTTATATTTCTAAAGAAATCTGCATTTGTTGTCGCATTTTCAAAAACAACGAATGAGTTTAAATTCTTATTTACTAGCTCTGTTAGATTTTCAAATTCCATTACTTGGGCGAATAAATCACTGTATCCAGTGTAAACCGGACTTTTGACTCCAACTATCTCTGAAGATATCACTAAAGCCATATCCGTTGCAACCTGAGAGTTACTTCTGGGATACATACCTATTTTTCCCCTTAAACCTAACTTATCAATACTCTTTGCTAGATTTTTTGTATATATATCCATCTTGCTAGGTTCTTTCTCTTCATCTGATTTTTCTTTTTTTATACTTTTATTTTCTTCATTATCTTCTTTATTTGATACTAAATTAAAAACATCTTCGTAAACTTTCTTAAAGTCATCATTTTTATATTTTGCTCCTATGATGTATCCTGGAACATTATATTTCATATCCTTAGATAGCTTTAAAACTCCGTCCATAATTTCTGGATCAGTTCCAACAACTCCAACAGTGCTAGGGTTTTGTCCAACCTTTGAACTTATTTCTGACTTAAGGTAATCATCCATGCTCTTTCCATTTTCAACGGAATCCGGTATTACAATAGTAGTTACGCTCATATTTAGTTCTTGAGCCTCTTTATTTATTCCCTCTATCTCTCTAGATATCTTAGGATCTGAGTTCTCCTTGGCCTTTGTATATACATAGAGGCTTTTAACACCCATATTCTTTGATATCTCAGAAATAACCTCATTTTGCTTTTCTGAATTATATATAAATCCTAGATCTATATTAGGGTTAGATTTCACCATGCTTATATCCGATTCAGATCCCTTCAATTCATCAACTACAGATATAGTCAATATTCCAGGATTTTTTTTCTTGATATCATCAAAGGCTTTTAATAAATTTTTATCTTCTCCGGAAATGATAACGGCTTTAACATTGTTATTAGTCACAACATCGACGATTTTTTTCTCGTATTTTTCTCCGTCTTTATCGCTATTTATAGGTACATCGGTATGACTGTAGTCTAGATCATCGAAAATATCTTTATCGATCTTTACTCCGCTTTTTGTAAATAGCATTACATCAGCAACTTTTGGATCAAAAGTCTCTACACTTGACTTTTCTTTTTTATTAGAACATCCTACAAAGGCAAAACAAAGTGAAAAAATGATAGCGACACTAATTACCCATCTTTTATTTTTTAATTTCATTCATTTCCACCTCATATCCCCTAGGATTTTCCTTTTGCCATTTCCAGGAATCCTCAACCATCTCGGTAATTCCTCTCTCAGCCTTCCAACCTAGTACTTTATTTGCCTTTGAAGCATCTGCATAGCATTCTGCTATATCTCCGGGTCTTCTTTCATCAACTACATAAGGAATCTTCTTACCACTAGCTTTTTCAACCTCATCTTTGAGTTCTAATACCGAATAACCTCTTCCAGTTCCTAAGTTAAATATAGAAATTTTTTCTAGTTCATCAATATTGTCAAGAGCTTTTACATGTCCTCTAGCTAAATCTACTACATGTATATAATCCCTTACTCCAGTTCCATCTATCGTTGGATAGTCATCACCGAATACGTGTAACTCGCTTAACTGACCTGCAGCCACCTTAAGTAGATATGGCATTAGGTTGTTTGGAATTCCCTGTGGTTGCTCTCCTATCAAACCAGACTTATGAGCTCCAACCGGATTAAAATATCTCAATATGACTATCTTGAATGAATCCTCTAGCTTTCCAATGTCCATTAGCATACTTTCTATCATTAGCTTAGTTGTTCCATATGGGTTAGTCGTCGATAAAGGAAAGTCCTCTTTTATAGGAAGAGATTTAGGATTTCCATAAACTGTTGCTGAAGAACTAAAAATAAAGCTATTTACCTTATATTTTTTTGCTAAGGTAAACAGGTTAAGACTTGTTTTTAAGTTGTTGTTATAATACTCAATTGGTTTCTCTACAGACTCTCCAACAGCCTTGTAAGCCGCAAAATGTATTATTGAGTCTATATCATTGTCTTTAAATACTTCTTCTAGCAAATCGCAGTCACAAATATCTAACTCATAAGTTTTGACACTTTTTCCGGTTATTTTTTCTAACCTATTTATTACTTCTGGCTTTGAATTATAAAAATTGTCGACGATAATAACGTCATAGCCAGAGTTTATGAGCTCAATACAGGTGTGACTCCCTATATAACCAGCTCCTCCTGCTACTAATACTGCCATAATTACCTCTTTTCATATATCTATTATCAACAATAGTTGCCTAAGGATAACCTAGGCAACTATCATCGTAACAATTCTAGTTTTTTGTTGAGTTATTATAAATTATATCAAGTTGATTTTTATAATTTTTAAACCCTTTTTCATTGTCCAACTCTCTCTTTAGCTCTTCATATGCCTTTTCTTTCTCTTGAGGTTTCATTTTATTGATATCCTCCTTAAAGTCTTGAAGCTTGAGGTCGTAGTATTTGTCTTTTTTAACAGCATAAGCACTAATACCTTTTGACCCTAAGAATTGAATGTCTTCAGTTGCCTCTTGAGGTGTTTTATACTCTCCTGAAATCATCTTATAAAGTCCTTCTGACTCTATTACTTTGACATCAACACCCATATTCTTATATTTTTGAGCTGTGTATTCTGAGCTGTCCTTACTTGTATCGGTACCTGCATAAACTACGAAATAGGTTCCCTTGCCGTCTTTATATTTTTCGAGAGACTTCTTCTTCTCAGCTGGAGTCATCTTCTTTCTTGCATCTAACTCTTTTTGAGTAGGCGAAATACTATTTTCGTCTTCTTTAGTCTCTAGTTCCTCTTTGTTTTCATCAGTTTTCTTATCTACCTTTGAAGCAGACTTTTTCTCTTCTTCTTTGACCTTCATAGACTGCTTTTCCTTATTGTTAAAATCGCCTATATTAAACTTATTTTGGTTCTTTATAGTAAATACGTAGGCTCCTGCTACAATTATCAAAAGAGCGGCGGCTATTATTACATTTCTGATAACCTTGGAAGGTTTATCCCCATCGTCTTTGAAATTATCTGCTTTATAATTTCCGATATCTGATATCTTTGTAGCCTTTGTCTCTGTGATTATTTTTTCTGACTCTCCATCTTTATTAATGGTTTTTTCAGTCATTATGGTCTCTGAGTCCTCATTATTATCTATAGTCTTCTCAGTTATAACCCTTATTGACTCTTGTTGTTTGTCAGATTTATCATCAGAACCATCTTTATTTTTTACTCCATCAAGTAAATTCATTTCTTCAATTGACGGTACAACAACAGGTATGTACTTTGGAATCTCTTTAGCTCTGGATTCCTGTTGTTTTTTATCAGAAGATATCGCGTCTGGTCCTAGCCTTGTAGGAGAAACCATCTTTGGCTCATCTTCAATATCTGCCTTTTTAAATAACTTATCCTCAGAAGCTTTTTTATCAGCATAATCTTCTTCATCAGTTTTTTCTACTATTTTTTTCTCAACCTTTAAGTCTTTATCGCTAGGTTCTTTAGATAAGTCTTTATCGCTAAGTTCTTCAGAATTTATGACATCGACTTTCAAGTTTTCAGATTCTGCATTATCTAAATTTGTACCTACGTCATCAACAGATTCTGTCTCTGTTTTATTGATACCTGAACCTTTGACAGCTGTAGTTTCTACCTCTGTTTTATCGATGCTCTTTCCATTGTCAGTGATAATTTCAACCTTTGTTTTTTCAGCATCAGCATCTTTATCAATGCTCGGTTCTACTTTCTCACCTTCTGCATCAGAAATAGTATCATCAGTAGTATCAGACTTGGCTTTCTCATCACTTGTTTCATTATCAGTAAATTTATTATCTTCATCAGCAAATTTATTGCCTTCTGCTTTATATGATATATCTACATTACCTTCTTCTGATTTTAATTCAGTCGAACTCTTGGCCTCTTCGCTAATTTTTTCTATCTTTTCTTCGATTTCTTTTCTAGTTTCTTCGCTTATACCAGGCTCTGTAGATTTTACAGAATCTATATCTACCTTAGAATCTACACTTGTTATAGGAGCACTTACTTCAATATCTTTTTTCGTATTAAAAACCAAAGGTTCCTTTTCGACCTCATCAAGGTCTTTTTCATCTATGTTATTTTTTCTAGATTCTTTATTCTTAGCGTAATCGCCAAGGTTCACAACGTCTGAGTCAGTTGATTTCTTCTCTTCTCTTACCTCAGCTATAAGTTCATCTAAGGTCTTCATCCTAGAATTTCTTACTGATGAATTTTCATTTTTTCCATAAGATAGAATCTTACTATTTTCTACAAAACTCTTGTCTTTTTGCTCAGATTCTTCAACTACTGAAATATAAGTAGTTTCATCATCTTCATCGTCATTTTGTCTAAGTTTACTTATATTAAGTCCCTTGCCAAAGAGTTTGTCAGATTTTCTATCTTCAGAATCCATATCATCTTCATAGATTTCATCCTCGTCATCAATCTTAAATTTATTGAGAAAACTAGAAATCTTACTCTTTACATTTAACTGATCTCCATCGATTACTCTTTCCTCTTCGTACTCTTCATTTGAATAATCGTCTTTTGAACCTTCAACTCTGTCATCACCACTAAATTCAGTCTCATCATCTCTATTATCAAATTTGTGATAGTCTTCATTTTCTGGTTCTCTTTCGGATATGGATTTAAATAACTTACCATCTCCATCAGAGTCATAACTTATATTCTTATTTTCAGTGTTACCTTCATATTTTGTTTTATCGCTATCTTCAAACTCATCCTCAATAAAATCATCATCCCTTTTTATTGAGTTTAATATATTTCTAAAGCCTTTTTTGATATTACCAACAAAACCTTCACTTTCTTCTTCTGCATCCTCTTTTTCAGTATCTAAGTTTTCTACATCATTAAAGAATATTTTGGCTGTACGCTCATCATAGTAAGGCTGTCTTCCTGTAGAAGTGATATCTCTATTTCTAGTTCTGCTTTCACTTTCTTCAAGCCATTTCTGTCTTTCCTTTTCCTTTTTATATTCTTCTATTTGATAATCTTTTACCGCCTCAATTTCACGACTTAGATCACTCACCTTACGATTTCTTTTTATCGAAGATTTATCGTCGGCCTTATTAAATTCTTCTTTTACTGTCTTTGAACTCGATCTTGATTTCAGCTTCAAATACACCGAAGAAGAATCGAAAAACTTCTCTGATGGCATCATTAAAAGCCCAGTAAACCTAGAGTCTGATAGAGCTCCCAGTTTAAGTCTCATCTTAGTCACGGATTTGTCCCAAGATTTTAAGCTTATAATATTTCTATCTGTAATGATCTCCTTCATAATGTCAGAGAAATTACCCTCGCCTACTTCGCCTATTGCAATCAAGGTTATAGCATCCTTGACAAGCCTGTAGTCCTCTCCCTCAAGTATATTTAACAGTAAAGAAGCAGAAGCGAACTCAGCAACAGAATCCCTACCAAACCCAAATAGGTTTGAATCGCTAATATCTTCGTAATCTTTTATTGCTGAATATATATTTCCCATGTGTTCTCTAATAGATTCACGGTCAATTTCATCAAGTAGTTCTATAAACTTACTATCAAATCTTCCCTCTTTTGCATAAGACTCCTGTCTTATTGATTCAATGGATCCAGGAGTCTGAATCTTGTCGGGTTTTTCATTTACGCTTAGATAATTTTTGTCGTCATATTCCTCTTTAGACTGCTCGGTGTCCTTGTTTGAGTCAATATCTTTTTTATCGAGTATAGTTTCATCAACACACTTGATTATACCTCTCTTTAAGGCATTTCTTACCTCCCTGGAATTTGCTTCTAAAATCGAATTATAGTCATCCTTATTTTTACAAATCTCCTTAAGAGCCACATTCAAAAGATCCTTATATAGATTTAAAATCTTATAATCCTTCTCTATTTTTTGTCTTTTAATCTTCTCATCTAGTTCGTCATATGTAAAAAAACTAGTCCTATCTGAGTCTTTAAACCTCTTTGGCCCTTCTTTCATTACTTCATTTATGTATTCTCTTGATCTCGATGTTATAAACTTAACCTGTTCGTTAAATTCATTTATATCCGGAATATATCCATCCAATATCCATTTTTCGATCAAGGCCTCAGTATTTCTAGACAAGGTCTTGTAAAATATAATATTATATTTCAAGAGCATAGAGTATTTTTCTATATCGTAATCAGCCTTCTTTATCTTTGAATCAAGTATCTGATCTAACTTTTTATTAGTTTGATCTTGTCTTTTAAGAAAAGAAGCATGAATTCTATCCGTTAATTTTTTTATTAAAACTAAATTGCCTTCCATAATCTCACTCCCGCCAATAAGTTTTATTGCGTAATTTAACACACTTATCACTTTATTATAACATAAATTTTTATCAAAATCACAAAAAATGACAAAACCGGAGTTTTGAATTTATTTAATTGTTTATTTGCTCTAAATCCTCTCTTTTAATTACCTTTTTATGCGTAAAAATAGCGCTGTAAAACACATAAGTCTTCTGACTTTTAATGTTCATACAGCGCCACATTTAAATGACTAATTCGCAATCCGAATAACTTTACTTACCTAGGTCATTTTAATAATTTATTTTACTATTTCCTCAGATTTATATTTAGTTTTCCTTAGAATTGTGCTTTTAAAATAACTACACCTGAATTTCATCTATGCTTGCCTCAAAATCTTCTGATTCAAGTATAGGTCTTACTACCTCATCTAGGAAATCATCGACTTGCATACTGGCACAACCTATGTAATTTGAAGGCTCTAATATTTTTTCTAGATCCTCAACGCTGACACCAAATGCCTCATCTGCAGCTATTCTTTCAATCAGATCATTTTCTAATCCCTCAACCTTGACCTTCTTGCCGGCCCCCATTGAGTGAACCCTTATTTTTTCATGGAGCTCTTGTCTGTCCCCTCCATTTTTCACTGCATCCATCATTATATTTTCAGTCGCCATAAACGGAAGCTCAGAAAGCAATCTTTTTTCTATTACCTTATCATAAACCACTAGTCCATCGGCTACATTAGCGTATAGATTGAGTATACCATCTATCGCTAAAAATGATTCAGGTACTGAGATTCTCTTATTGGCAGAGTCATCAAGCGTTCTTTCAAACCACTGTGTAGATGCAGTCATTGCAGGGTTTAGTGCAGCGGCGATTACATACCTTGATAGAGATGCCATTCTCTCACTTCTCATAGGATTTCTTTTATATGCCATGGCAGAAGATCCTATCTGGCTTTTCTCAAAAGGCTCTTCAATTTCCTTTAAATTTTGAAGTAGTCTTATGTCACTAGAAAACTTAGATGCAGATTGAGCTATACCTGAAAGGGCATTTAAAATTATACTGTCCACCTTTCTGGTATAAGTCTGACTAGTAACTGGAAATACCCTGTCAAATCCCATTTTTTTCGCAACTAGCCTATCTAATTTCTTTACCTTTTCAAAATCTCCGTTAAATAACTCAAGAAAAGATGCCTGAGTTCCTGTAGTTCCCTTAGCACCCCTGAGTTTTTTATTTTCCAAAATATGATTGATCTCCTCTAGGTCTATCACCAAGTCTTGAATCCACAGAGTCGCTCTCTTTCCAACGGTTGTAGGCTGAGCTGGTTGATAGTGAGTAAAACCAAGGGTAGGCATGTCTTTGTACTCTCTAGCGAATTTAGATAGTATGTCAATCACCTTTATCAACTTTTCCTTCACAAGTTCAAGTGCCTCATACATAATTATTAGATCCGTATTGTCACCAACAAAACATGATGTAGCTCCTAAGTGTATGATCCCGGCAGCTTTTGGGCATTGAACTCCATAAGCGTAGACGTGACTCATTACATCGTGTCTAACTTTCTTTTCTTGCTCCCTTGCTACATCGTAATTGATGTCATCTTTAAACTTTATAAGTTCGTCTATTTGTTCTTGACTTACTGGAAGGCCTAATTCATGTTCAGATTCAGCTAAGGCAATCCAAAGTCTCCTCCATGTTTTAAATTTTTTATCGTTAGAAAAAATCCCCTTCATCTTCTCTCCAGAATATCTCTGAGAAAGTGGAGAATTATATATATCGTTCATTATATCCCTTTCTTAATCAACAAATAATATTTATATGGTCTCTTTATTTTACTATATACTGGTCTCTTTTTGCTCCGACTGAAACGTATTTTATTTTGCAGCCAACAGCATTTTCTATATAATCTATGTAATCTCTAGCTTCTTTAGGAAGATCTTCCATCTTTCTTGCATTTTCTATATTAACGCCCCATCCAGGCAAGTACTCATAAACTGGTTTAGCCTTGTCTAACCTCTCTCCTATAGGGAATTGAGTAACTCTCTCTCCATCAATTTCATACGCCACGCATACAGGTATCTCCTTCATATATGAAAGTACGTCCAATTTAGTAAGGGCAATCTCATCAGCTCCCTGACACATAACACCATATTTAGATGCTACGACGTCAAATCCTCCGACTCTTCTAGGTCTACCTGTAGCAGCTCCGTACTCTCCTCCTGCTTGTCTAAGTTCTTCAGCTTCCTCTCCAAAAAGCTCACATGTAAAAGGTCCTTCTCCTACACAGCTTGAGTAAGCCTTCATAATACCGACATTTATATCTACTTTAAGGTTAGGCACTCCAGCCCCTATTGGCGCATATGCAGCTATAGTGTAAGAAGAAGATGTAAAAGGATATATACCGAAATCAATGTCCCTTAGCGCTCCTAACTGAGCCTCAAACATTATGTTCTTTCCTTCCTTAACTGCCTCATTAATGAATATTCCGGTGTCGCATATATAATCCTTAAGCTCGTCGCCAAATTCCTTAAGCCAAGCAATCACCTTATCTATTTTTATAGGATCCTTTCCATAACCCTTTTCTATAGTCAGGTTCTTCCATCCTATTATTATTTCTAGTCTTCTTCTTATTTCATCTTCGCTAGCAAGAAGATCTCCCATCCTAAGGGTCTTTTTCATAAACTTGTCCCCATAAACGGGTGATATTCCCCTCTTAGTCGAACCATAAGCTTTATCTTTAAGCCTTTCTTCCTCGATAACATCTTGAAGCACGTGATATGGCATGCATATCGTAGCCCTATCGCTTATCTTTAAATTTTTTGGTGATATCTTAATTCCTCCATCTCTGAGTTTTTTCATCTCGTTATGTAAGTGTTCGATATCTATTACAACACCATTTCCCATTACGTTAATGACGTCATCCCTCAAAATACCTGAAGGCAATAGATTGAGGATGAACTTACCTTTTTCATTCACTACAGTGTGTCCTGCGTTATTTCCTCCTTGATATCTAACGACCACATCGTAGTCTTCTGATAGCAAGTCTACCATTCTTCCTTTTCCTTCGTCTCCCCAGTTAATACCAGTTATAGCTGTTAACATATGACCATCCTTTCAATCTTTATCATATTAAATTTCGTTCAAAAAAAACAAATTATATTTTATCACTAATTATATTTTAGCGTCAATATGTTTAGACATCTTTTTCTTTATAAGTTTCTCATTATAATCTCGTTTCATTACGTCAACTACAGGAACGTCTATCAACACACAATACTTTTCGGTCCATTCTCTTGGGCTTATTTCAGATTTTTCTTCAGCCCAGGTCTTAACCATAAATACAAGTCCATTGGCATAGTAACGACATAGGAGATCTTTGTCTAAAATTTCCTTTCTTCTGGTCCTTCTTTTCGTGTTTAAATTTAGCGCATCATACAACCTAGAAAAATTTTCATAAATATGCCTTCTAATTATCTCCGTAAAGGCATTTTGACCTTTTATCTTCAATGCCCTAATGTAGAATTCCTTGTTTTCTTCGATTTTTTCAAACATAGTTAAAAGTCCCTTATAAAAATCGCCATTATCCATGTATACATTTACATAATCTTCTACATCAGTTTTAAATACCCACTCCAGAACCTCATATTTATCATAAAAATAATTATAAAAAGTCGGTCTTATATATCCTGCTTCATCAGTTATCATTTTTATAGTTATTTTCTCAAACGGAAAATCCATCATAAGAGATTTGAAGCCATTAATAAGAGCCAACCTTGTAGCTTCTCTTTTGCTCTCCATACCACACCAACCTTCTCGTATATTATACTTATTTCTAAAAAAGTTTCCCTACTTCATTATATTTGTTTTTTTATGATTTATCAATATTTATCGCCATTTTTTAGCTGATTTGACAACTTTTGCTTTCCTATATAAATATATATTTTTTATTTAAACTATAGAATTTTTTTGATTTTTTATGTAATCTATATATTGGGTAAGAAATACAAAGAAAAAAAATATAAATTAAAATATGCATAAAACCTAAATTAAAACAAGAAGTATAAATGAACAAAACGCAAATAAAAGTTAAATGGAAATTAGGAGGAAATAATAAATGAGTAAAAATAGAGGTTTCGAACTAGTCGATAATAAACACAGAAAGCATCCAAACACCGATATAAAAATGCCTGTTAGAGGGACCAATAGATCTGCGGGATACGACATATGTACACCTGTAGAAATTGTAATACCACCTAGAGGAGAAAGCCCAGTAGTTTTTACTGACATAAAATCCTATATGAAAGATGATGAAGTCCTTTCTGTTTACATTAGAAGCTCAATAGGGATAAAAAGAGGACTAATATTAGCAAATACAACAGGGATAATAGATGCAGATTATTATTCAAACGAATCAAACGACGGAAACATCGGTTTTAAACTTAGAAATTTAACAGATGAGGAGGTTGTCATCAAGGCTGGAGAAAGGATTGTTCAGGGCATATTCACAAAATACCTCATTGCTGATGACGATGATCCAGCGAGTAAAGAGAGAACTGGAGGAGTTGGCTCTACGGGTAGACATTAAAAAAGGTCAAAAAAATAGGCTTCAACCATTGTATGTTAGGAAATATCACTAACAATGATTGAAGCCTATTTTATATAAA
>JASBZE010000028.1 GCA_029983575.1 Peptostreptococcaceae bacterium | reverse complement strand
ATATACTTATTTATGTGTCGAAAGCTAAGAAAAAATATTCTAAATATTATAAATTATATTGCAAAGATATTTATTCATATGCTATAATGTAGGAAAATGTTATATCCAGCTATAGCATATAGAGAAAGGAGATGTTGATATGAATATTAAACTAAAGAAAGTCACATATGTATTTTTGCTATTAATAATGGTGATAATGTTGTCTAATGTTTCAGAAGCAAGTAGTAACTATTGGGTTCGTGAAAATAACTCGTGGTCATATTACTTAAAAAATTCAAAAATATGTAATAGCTGGATAAAAATAAATAAAAAATGGTATAAGTTTGACAATTTGGGTCGAATGAAAGTAGGTTGGTACTTTGATGATAAATATCATGGATGGTACTACTTGAGCATGGATGGTTCTATGAAAACAGGATGGATTAAGTCAGGTAGTAGATGGTTTTTCTTGGATAATACAGGAAAAATGGTAACTGGATGGAAAAAGTATAACGGTGCTTGGTACTACTTTGATATGAATTTTTGTGATGGTGCTATGAGAAGTGATTCATGGATAGATGGATATGACTTTACTAAAGTAGGTATAAAAGAACTATTTACAAATCCTCAAAAGTATACTCATTTCTATTTGGATAAAAATGGAAAATATATTCCAAATATAAAATTTGAGGGTCAAACAGGAGTCTTTAAAGATGACGTTTTTATTAGAAATGACGGTTCTATAGTTATAGGTCCAGCTTTTATAAATGGTAAGTTGTATGTGTTCCCTGAAGGTAAACTTAATAAAGGATATTACTCTGATCACTTATCTTCTAATATTATTTACTCGAATAATATAGGTGAGGTTGAATTTGTAGAGCCGATGGTATTAAATGAAAAAAATCAAATGAAGACTCAAAAAGGTGATCTAATTCAATATAATGATAAAGATGAAACAATTATTATTTTAGAAAAGGGATGGAGGTAGACTGTATGAAAAAGAAATTTTCTATTTTACTACTATTAATAATGATAGTACAACTGTTTTCTCAAAGTATTGTTTTTGCCGATAAAGGTAATACATACCAGGATATTCAAGAGAAGATAGAGGTTAGAAGATTAGTTCATGATGGTGTTATAGATGAAGATGTTGCAGATAGAGTTAAATTGATTGGTTTTACTCCTCATGAACAATCAATTGAAGATGTTTATGTTGAAAAAATGAGTTATAATGAGCTAAAATCTTCAGGAACATGGGTTCAGTCTAACTCTAAGTGGAGATATAAGCAACCAGATGGCACCTACTTTAAAAATGGATGGTTGTATATCGATAGTAACTGGTATTATTTTGTTGATGAGATAATGCAAACAGGTTGGAAAAAAGTAAATAATGCTTGGTATTATTTAATGCTATCAGGAAAAATGGTAACGGGTTTGTATAATATAGATGGAAAAAATTATTTCTTTAGGGAAAAAGGAGAATGGGTAGAGAATACTGGAGAGGCAATGTCTTTGTATGCGCAAACATTTGTAGGTAAGCTTCCTTATGTGTGGGGAGGGTCTAGTTTAACAAAAGGTGCGGATTGTTCAGGTTTTACAATGGCTATACACAGAACGTTTGGGATAAGTATACATAAAAAAAGTCTTGAACAAGTCAAAGATGGAGTTGCAGTTTCTCGTGCTAGTTTGAAACCAGGTGATATTTGTGTTTATGGATATGGAGGAAATAGTGGTCATGTTACTATGTATATAGGTAATAATAAAGTGGTTCAAGAATCTGATCCCAACCAAGGTTGTAACATAAGTTCTCTTAGTAACGCTACTGGTAAACTATTGGGATATCGTCGTTGTTGGAAATAAGTACAAAAGAAATCGGTTTTTGATATTTTTTTACAATTGTGGGGCTGTTGCAAAAGTCTCAAAATAAAAAAAGTTGTATAATATATAGCGTTGATGAGAAAAATTAAAAGTCTAAAGACGAAAGTTTTTCTCTCAACGCTTTTTTACACAAAAGATAGAACACATGTCAATTCCGTTGTATAATACAATAAGCACCAAAATATCATAAAAGGAGATTTAACATGTGTTCAAATAATATTATACCAGAAATACTAGGAATAAAAGAAAAAAACTTAAAAATAAATGATCATAAAGAAGAAATAATAAATGGAATAACATATTCCTTAATATATGGAGATCTAACATGCGTAGCTGAAAGATGTCAAAATGCGGGAATATCAGTGAAAACTACAGCATAGTAAAAAATGGAACCCAGAAAGTTAAAGTGCTTTTTAACAGAGCAAATGTTCATCTCCTTCTATTAAGAATGAGAAAACAAAGATTTTCATGTAAGAGCTGCAAATTAACAATACTGTAGTAGAGGTAAAGAACAACAAGATATAGGAGCTTAAGAGAGTTGAATTTGGATTTAGTAGTTTTAGGAATTTTAGGATTAGGATAATGCTTATGGAAAAGGTAAAAAGACAAAAAGTCAACATACTAGATAATCCATATGGATTATCTAGGTATGCTACCGCATAAAATATTAGTTGATTATATTATCATCTACGTTATTTGACATAGAACCAAATCATGACCACCCGTTTTATGGGTGGTCATGATTTTGAGACTTTTGCAACAGTCTAATTTTTTATCTAGCATATATGCCGTATTTTTTGAGTATGTGTTTTGCCATATTTACATCTTTTTTTGTGGCAGGCTCAATATCTTTTAATGTATATTCTACATTTAGATCCTCCCATTTATGAATACCCATTACATGGTAGGGGAGGAGTTCCAATCTTTCAAACCAACCTAATTCCTTTAAAAAGTACGCAAGAGATTTCAGGTTATCCTCGCCGTCAGTAATAGTCGGTATCAGAACGTGCCTTATCCAAACGGGTATTTTTCTCTTCTTTAAATAAAATGCGAGTTTCATTGCATTATCTGATGAAAAACCCGTAAGCCACTTGGATTTTTTTGGATCTGTGTGCTTGATGTCTAGTAGAACCAAGTCGGTGTAATCCAGTATTCTGTCTATTTTTTCTACGTTCATTACACCTGAGGTATCAAGGCAAGTATGTAGTCCATTTTCTTTTGCTAAGCGAAAAATTTCTTCTACAAATTCTGGTTGCCAAGTGGATTCACCACCGGACACAGTGATTCCTCCTCCTGATGCTTCCATAAAAGCCTTGTATTTAAGCGCTTCATTTACAACTTCTTCTGCGCTCATCTCTTTACCGCCCCTTGGATCCCAAGTATCTCTATTATGACAAAATCTACACCTAAGAGGGCAACCTTGCGTGAAAACCACGAATCTGATCCCAGGTCCGTCAACAGTTCCAAAGCTTTCAAAAGAATGTATTCTGCCTTTGATCATAGTTACCTCCTTATTTTATTTACTATCTAGTACTTTTTTATTGTTATCTAATCTAGTACTTTTTTAATTGCTATCTAATACTTCCTTAATTACTATCTTTAAATAACTATCCAGCTAATATTTAAATCATTATCCGATTTATTTAATTATTTAAATCACTATCCCATTCTAGTGTGGAATGTTCTATTTATTACATCGAGCTGTTGTTCTCTAGTTAGCTTGATGAAGTTTACTGCATATCCTGAAACCCTAACAGTTAGTTGTGGGTATTCTTCAGGTCTTTCCATAGCGTCTTCTAGAGTCTCCCTGTCAAACACATTTACGTTTAGATGTTGAGCTTTTTGCATAAAATAGCCGTCCATCATTGATGTAAGATTGTTTATTCTATCTGCTTCATCTTTTCCAAGTGCATTTGGAACGATAGAGAATGTGTTTGATATACCGTCTTGTGATTCTGAGTACGGAAGTTTAGCAACTGAGGAAAGTGATGCCAATGCTCCATTTGAGTCCCTTCCGTGCATTGGGTTTGCACCAGGTGCAAAAGGCTCTCCAGCTTTTCTTCCATCAGGAGTGTTACCTGTCTTTTTACCGTAAACCACGTTAGATGTGATTGTGAGGACGGATTGTGTATGTATTGCGTTTCTATATGTCTTGAACTTTCTAATCTTGTTCATAAAACCAGAAACTATATCTACTGCAATTTGGTCAACCCTGTCGTCGTTATTTCCGTACATTGGGAAATCTCCCTCTATTTCAAAGTCGGTTACAATTCCATCTTCATTTTTTATAGGTTTGACTTTTGCGTGTTTAATTGCTGAAAGTGAGTCGGCAGCGACTGATAGACCAGCTATTCCGCAAGCCATTGTCCTGATTACTTCCATGTCGTGAAGTGCCATCTCAAGAGACTCATAGGAATACTTGTCGTGCATGTAGTGAATTACGTTTAGAGTATTTACGTAAAGACCAGCTAACCACTCTGTATACTTTTCAAATCTATCCATTACTTCATTGTAATCTAGGTAATCATCTGAAACAGGATCCATCTTAGGTCCGATTTGATTGCCTGATTTTTCATCGACACCACCGTTAATTGCATATAGAAGTGTTTTTGCTACATTGACCCTTGCTCCGAAAAACTGCATTTGCTTTCCGATTCTCATTGCAGATACACAACAAGCGATACCGTAGTCGTTACCGGTGAATTTTTGCATCAAATCGTCATTTTCGTATTGTACAGAAGAAGTGTCTATACTTACCTTTGAACAAAAGTCCTTAAATCCCTTAGGAAGTTTTGTAGACCAAAGTACTGTTAGGTTTGGTTCAGGTGATGGTCCTAGAGTATATAGGGTATTTAGCATTCTAAATGAGTTTTTAGTTACAAGAGGTCTGCCATCAGCTCCCATTCCTCCGATTGATTCAGTTACCCATGTAGGGTCCCCTGAGAAAAGTTCGTTATACTCTGGAGTTCTTAAAAATCTCACAAGTCTTAGCTTCATAACGAAATGGTCCATTATCTCCTGAACTTCTTTTTCTGTTATCGTTCCATCTTTTAGATCTCTCTCAAAATAGATATCTAAGAAAGTAGAAGTTCTACCTAGAGACATGGCAGCACCGTTTTGATCTTTTACAGCTGCTAGATATCCAAAATACAGCCACTGAACGGCTTCTTTTGAGTTAGTTGCAGGTTTTGAAATATCAAATCCATATGACTCAGCCATTTTCTTTAGTTTTTGAAGTGCTAGTATCTGTTCTGAAAGTTCTTCCCTTAACCTTATGATTTCTTCTGACATCTGCTTATCGGCTAAAGAGAGTTTTTCTTCTTTCTTTTTCTCTATTAAAAAATCAACTCCATAAAGGGCAACTCTCCTGTAATCTCCAATAATTCTACCTCTACCATAGGCATCTGGCAGACCTGTGATGATACCGGAACGTCTGGCGTTTTTCATCTCCTCTGTATATACGTCAAAAACTCCCTGATTATGAGTCTTTCTGTATTTAGTAAATATCTTTGTTATTTCTGGATTGAGCTTATATCCATAGGCCTCGCAAGAATTTTCGACCATCCTTATACCACCGAAAGGCATAACCGCCCTCTTAAGTGGAGCATCAGTTTGTAGACCAACTATTTGCTCTAAATCCTTGTCGATATATCCTGGAGCATAGGCGTCGATTTGAGAAATTGTGTCGACGTCGACGTCAAGAGTACCGTTGTTTTCTCTTTCTTTTTTAAGAAGGATACTTACCTCATCCCAAAGTTTTTTCGTATTTTCAGAAGCACCCTCCAAAAAAGAATCGTCTCCTTCATACGGCGTATAGTTGAGACTTATAAAGTCCTCTACATCGATGCGATTAGTCCAATTACCTTCCTTGAAATTTTTCCACGCAGTCATGATTACCTCCGTTTTCTATTATTTATGCTATTTGTTAAATGATGTATTCTCGGCTTTCCCAAATAACAATAAAAAGCCGCAAGAAATGATAGATAATCGATAAATATAGAACCCAGCAGAATGATAAGTCAGCCCAACTTACCAAAGGGATAAGCCATTCGCACTTATCAAAGGGATAAGTAAGGCACACCTACCAAGAAGTATAAGTAAGCCACACTTAACAACTGGGTGTATATATTAAATTTTACTGATTATCTATATCAAAATAATATCATAAAGTATAATTGTATACAATACCCAAATGAAAAAATTTTATGTGATATATAAATAACTTACTTGTAATTTTGTTTCTTTAGTTATATACTATTATAGTTAATGAAAAGGAGAATAAAAATGAGTAATAAAATAAATGATATAAATTATAAAAACAACCCTGATGAAAGTAATAAAAATGATGGTAATATAAATAACGAAATCAAAGAGGCCTTAACCTTTGATGAGATGGAGATCAAAGACGAAATAAAGAGGGCGATTTCAGATATGGGATTTGAACAGCCATCACCTATACAGGCTAAGACCATACCTACATCACTTATGGGATATGATGTAATCGGTCAGGCCCAGACGGGTACTGGAAAGACAGCCGCTTTTTCGATACCAATGCTAAATATGATAGATCCGTATAATAGGAATCTACAAGCTTTGGTCCTTTGTCCGACTAGAGAGCTGGCGATTCAGATATCTAAAGAGGTCAGAAAGCTTTGTGAGTATATGCATGGGATAAAAATTCTTCCCGTTTACGGTGGTCAGCCTATCGAGAGACAGATAAAGGCTCTAAAAGGCGGGGTTCAAATCGTTATAGGTACTCCTGGTAGGGTCATAGATCACATAAACAGAAGGACTTTAAAGTTAGAAAGTGTGAATATAGCAGTTTTAGATGAAGCAGATGAGATGCTAGATATGGGATTTAGAGAGGATATTGAGACTATATTGGCGAAGGTTCCAAATGAGAGACAGACTATGCTTTTCTCTGCGACTATGCCTAAGGAGATCTTAGCGTTGGCTAGGGAATATCAAAATGATCCTGTTCATATCAAGGTGGTTAGAAAGGAACTCACTGTTTCAAATATAACTCAGTATTTTATCGAGGCTAGACCAAATAATAAGGTAGAGATTTTGACGAGATTAATTGATGTCTACAATCCTAAGCTATCGGTAGTGTTCTGTAATACTAAAAAAGGCGTTGACGAGTTGGTAGCCGACCTTCAAGCTAGGGGCTATTTTGCAGATTCACTTCACGGAGATATGAAACAAGCGCAAAGAGATATAGTTATGAATAAGTTTAGAAGTGGTTCAATTGACGTTCTAGTTGCTACTGATGTGGCTGCGAGAGGAATTGACGTAGACGATGTAGAGATAGTATTTAACTACGACATACCTCAAGATGAGGAGTATTATGTTCATAGAATAGGTAGGACCGGTAGAGCAGGAAGACAGGGTATGAGTTTCTCATTGGTATTTGGAAGAGAGATGAGACAGCTAAAGGATATTGAAAAGTATACGAAAAGCAAGATACAAAGACACAAGGTTCCGACTGTGGCTGAGTTAGAGGATAAAAAAGCGGAGAAATATTTTGAAGAGATATCCGGTCTTCTCGAGGGAGTAACACTAAATAAACAGGTTGAACTTATTGAGAACTTTATGGAAGAGAGTGAGTACTCAGTGATTGATTTGGCGGCGGCAATGCTTAAGCTGGCAATGGGAGAGGAAAAAGACGAGATAGAGGAGTATGTTTCTAGGGATTACAGGGACAGAAGAAATTCTAGTAATTTCAAAAGAGGTAGACAAAAAGATATGGCTAGGCTGTTTATCAATGTAGGCAGCAGACAGAGGATAAAGCCTAAGGATTTGGTTGGTACGATAGCTGGAGAATCAGGTATTCCTGGAAATACTATAGGAAATGTAGATATTTACGAGAAGTTTTCTTTTGTTGAGGTGCCAAACAAATATTACAAGAGGGTTATTAGATCTCTTAAAAACAGGAAGATAAAGGGAAATAAGATAAATATTGAAAGGGCGAATTCAAGAAAATAAGTGTCAAAAGAGTTAATTTAAGGAAGTGGATTAACCATTTGAGTGAGTACTATAGTTAAGCGACATAGTATTAAGTACCAAAGATAAGTACCAAAGTTAAGTACCAAAGTTAAGTACGATAGTAATGTATAAAAATTGCATTATATGATTTAAGCGGATTATTCTTATTAATAAATAAACTCTATTGACAAGAAAACTCAGTTATGTTAAATTTAAGATAGTTATATTTAGATGAAATTTATTTTGATATAATATAAGTTTTTTCTAAATTAGCTAATAAAATTTAATGGAGGATATTTTAATGAGTAAAGAACTACATAGCGAATTCAATCAACATTTATCAAACTTAGCAGTGGTACTTTTTAAGTTACACAATGTTCACTGGAACGTAGTTGGATCAAATTTCGTGTCAATTCATACGTTCACAGAGTCAGTTTACGATGAGATATTTGAAAACTTCGACCAGGTTGCTGAACATCAGAAGATGTATGGATATATGCCTCTTGTTAGTATGAAGGAATATCTTGAGAATTCTACCATTAAAGAGGTTGAATCTAAGCCTTTTTCAACAACTGAGGCAGTCGAGGCCGTTATTGAAGATCTTGATGCACTTAGAAAAGAGGCGAGTGAGTTAAGACATGGTTGCGATGAATTGGATTGGTTTTCAGCTGTTGGAATGTTCGAAGGTCATATAGAAAGTTACAACAAGCATATATGGATGCTTAGACAAATGCTTGAGGGCAAGTAATAAATTAAAACTTTGGGGGCTGTTTCAAAAGTCCCAAAATAAAAAAGACGAGGAATTAACTAAATCTCGTCTTTTTTTTCAATCAACTCTAAATACGATTACTCGTCAAGTTCGGAAAATAAAAAATTTCCTGTTATTACCATCATTGTGCAATAAAAAGCTCTATTTAATGATCAGTTATTTTTAAAATTTATTCTTTAATTCCTAGTATATTCGGTATGATATTATTTGAATACATACTAAATTTCCTATGTGGCATTTTGTTTGTTGATTATTATACATCAACAGTTTTCCAGCTAGGTGTTTTTTATGGTAAAATTAAACTATAATTATTATGAGAAACTATTTATGAAAAATTATTATGAAAGTTGAGATTTAATTAAGATATGAAAAAGATAGGTTTAGAAGATTTTTTGATTGGTACTTATGAAGATGATGTGGCTAAAACCGGTGTAAGTGTAATTATAGCGAAAAATGGTGCAGTTGCCGGATGTGATATCAGAGGTGGTGCTCCTGGTACTAGGGAGACGGATTTACTCGATCCAACAAAGACCGTTGAAAAAGTTCACGCTGTCGTTTTATCGGGAGGTTCTGCCTTTGGGCTAGACTCGTGTTCAGGAGTTATGAAATATTTGGAAGAAGAAGGTATTGGTTTTGATGTTGGGGTTGCAAGAGTTCCAATTGTAAGTGGGGCCGTTATTTTTGACTTGGGATTTGGAGATCCAAACGTAAGGCCGAGTGCTGAGTGGGGATATAAAGCTTCAAAAAATGCTTCTAAAGACGTAAAAGAGGGGAGTTTTGGTGCGGGTTCTGGTGCCACAGTTGGTAAGCTAAGGGGCTTTGATTATGTGATGAACTCAGGTGTCGGATACCATGAGATAAATCTAGGAGATGTAATAGTATCTGCATACGTCGTTGTAAATGCTAGTGGCGAGGTGTATGAGGGCGATGAGATTATCGCAGGATGTTTAGGCGATGATAAGAAAACAATAGTTCCAGCAGATAGTATTATGTTAGGTGCAGAAGTTGATGTAGACAGCGACAATATAAGAGGGAAAAATACTACTATCGGATGTATTATGACAAATGCCAAGCTATCAAAGGCTCAGTGCAAAAAAGCATCTCAGTTGGCTCAAAATGGACTGGCTCTTTCAATTAGACCTATTCATACGACTATGGATGGAGATTCGATTTTTACTCTTAGCTCAGGAGATGTAGATATAAATCCAGACAAGGTGTACTATGCTGCACAGGTGGCTATGAGGCAGGCAGTAGTTAATGCCTTGAGAGAGGCAAATAATGAAACAAAGGGCAAATAGGTAAGACTGTAGAACAAATTAATTTAATTAGACTAGATAAATCGAAATAATAAGATAAAAATAGATAAAATAAGATAAAAATAGATAAAATAAGATAAAAATAGATAAAAGGGGTGGTCATTGATTAGATGAAGAACAAAAAAGAAATTGATTATAAATATATTGAGTTGTTAGCTCCATGTGGTTCTATGGAGTCGTTGGTTGCTGCTGTTCAAAATGGAGCAAATGCCGTTTATCTAGGTGGCGAGGAGTTTAGTGCACGTGCTTCTGCAAATAATTTTTCTAGAGAAGATTTAATAAAGGCAATAAGTTACGCAAAGCCGAGGGAAGTTGATATTTTTGTTACGGTAAACACGTCGATTATGGAATCAGAAGTATCGAGTTTTGTAGATTATACGGATTTTCTATACAAGGCTGGGGTAGATGGGATTATACTTTCAGATATTGGAATGGCGAGTATTTTAAGAGAAAGATACGAAAATATGGAGCTTCATGCCTCGACTCAAATAGCTGCTCACTCTTTAAATGATGTATTAGAACTAGAAAAAGCTGGATTTGACAGGGTGGTTGTCGCACGTGAGCTAACTGCCCGGGAAATAGAAGAAATCTGTAAAAATACGAAGGTAGATATAGAGGTATTCGTACACGGTGCTCTCTGTGTCAGTTATTCGGGTCAATGTTTGATGAGTTCGATGTTGGGAGATAGGTCAGGAAATAGGGGAAGGTGCGCTCAACCATGTAGGCAAAAATATACTCTCGGTAGGTTTGACAGGAACATTTCCTCTGAAAATTCTGTTGGGAATTATTTAGGTAAAAATAAAGATTATTCTGATGAAAACTCTTCTAACAAAGATAATTCGGCAGGCAAATTTTCAAACACTCCTAAGTTTCTACTAAGTCCAAAGGATCTTTCTTCTATTGATAATATCGACCTGATACTAAAGACTGGGGTTAAATCTCTAAAACTCGAGGGGCGTATGAAAAAACCTCAGTACGTTGCAACTGTCACAAAAAATTACAGAAGGGCGATAGATTTGTTTTTATTGGGTGAGACCAAAGATGAAAAACCCCCTTCAAAAAAAGAGCTAGAGTCGATATTTAGCAGGGGATTTACTGAAGGTTTTCTAATGGATAAGCGCGGTATAGAGAATATGAATTTCGATAGCCCCAAAAATACGGGGATGTTTTTAGGAGAGGTCATCGGTTTTAATGGTAAAAGGAAAAAACTGAAAATCAGGCTAAAAAATAAACTCAGTAAAGGAGATGGACTTAGCATCGGCGGAGGTGAAGTCGGAAGGATATTTATAGGCGAGGAGCAGGTTAATTCAGCTGGCAATAACGATGTTGTCGAGATTGACTTTTTAAAAAACATACCAAGGGGAACTAAGGTTTATAAGACTTTTGACAAGGATTTGGATGTTCAGTCGAGAAGCACTTTTGAAGGGCCTGTGGAACTAAAGAAAATCCCTCTTTCATGTAAATTTGATTTTGAAATTGGACGTCCTATCATTTTAGAGATAAAAAGGAGAGATATTTCTGTAAGGTTGGAGTCTGATTATATTATCGAGAGGGCAAATAATAAAAAGACTGTGATAGATGAAGTGATTTCAAAGCTATCAAAAACCGGAAACACACCCTATGAGTTTGTTTTTGATATAGATGGGTCAATTTTAGAAGAGGATTCATTTTTGCCGGCATCAGAACTAAATTCACTGAGGAGAAGGGTCATAGAGGAGTACGAGAAAAAGATACTTGATTTTTCTAACAGAATTGTAGCAGAATATGATTCTAATTACGATAACTCTAAAAACGAAAAATCACAGGATGATATCTATAAATGTAGTTCATATAAAGACACTGAATCAGAGAATATTGAATCAGAATATATTGAATCAAAATATAATAGATCTAAGGATATTATGATAAATTTAAAGTTTAATTCTAATGAAGATATAAATATATTGTTAGATTCATTGTCTAAGGAGGAGTTAGACTATATAGATACCGTATATACAAAGGATTTAAGTGGTTATGACACCATGTATAAAAATCTCAAAGAAAAGGGTATAAAATTATCATACGCCTTACCGGGAATAATTAGAAATTCAAACTACGAACAATTGAAAAAAATTCTGCCAAGCTTGGAAAATATACCGCCTTGTTTAACATCTACTTGGGGTGGGGCATTTCTCTCAAAAAAATTAGGGCTCACACCACATTTAGATACGTACTTCAATATATATAACCACTACAGCGCAGATTATTTGGCATTGAGATACAACCCGAAAGTCATTACGGTTTCCCAAGAGATAAATAAACATGAGATAAAAAACTTGATTTCTAACTCTAATTTCAAAGGTTTTGAGATGATTGTATACGGTCATCCGAGAAGCATGATCAGCGAATATTGTCCTATGGGTGTATTGACTAAAAATTGCAAAAAGGATAAGAGAGATGATGAGTGTGCTCGTTCCAGGTATTTCTTAAAAGATGAGAGCGAGAGGGTATTTAGATTAAGTCAAGATATTTTCTGCAGGACGGAGATTTACGGCAACGAAGCCATTGATTTAATCGATGTAATGGACGAGGTCTTAGATACGGGGGTTTCCTATATCAGGCTTGATTTCACAGGAGAAAAACCAAAGTTGATTAAGGCTAAAATACAGGAGGCTATCAAAAATCTGAGATTAACGATGAGCGAAAAAAGCAGTTATAGTTCAGTCGAAAAATTAGATGATGAAATAAAGGATAAAACAAGCTATAAAATCGATAATAAAATAAAAGAGAAATCGAATGATAAAAATAGTGATAAGTCAGTTAGATTTAGGGGACATTTTTATAAATCTGTGCTATAATTTTATTGATTTTAAAGTAAAGGAGAACCATGATGAACAAAAGGTTAACGACAATTTTATCAGCGACTTTGTGCATTGCTCTATTATCTGGGTGCACTCAAAAGTCAAGTGAACAAAAAACAGATAAGGATAAGTCAGAGAAAGTAGCTACCGTAAAAGTGCTAACTAAAGACGAGTTTAACAAGGCTAAGGATTCTGCCCTGTTAGTCGACGCTAGAAGTAATGATGAGTTTAACGGTTGGGCTGTAAACGGTTCAAAAAACGGCGGACATATAAAAAATGCTACGGATTTTTCAGCGGGTTGGCTCGATTGTGAATATGACGAGAAGAAAAACCTAGAGGGTAAGACCAGGGAAGAAGTTTTGGAAGATGCTATAAATAACAAGCAGTTAAAGAAGGCATCTTCAGTAGTTGTATACGATACAAATGGCAAGGACGCAGGGGAAGTAGCGGACTATCTAGCTAGCAAGGGAGTAAAAAATGTATCTCAATATACCGCTAAGGACGAGATAAATAATAAATCAGTAGAGCTCGTATCATATCCTAGATACGATATATTAGTTCCAGCCAATTACGTTAAGGATATTATCGACGGTAAAAAAGATGTTAGCCCTGAGCTAAAAGGTTTTGACAAGGATAACACTGTTATAGTTGACGTAAGGTGGGGAGATGATAAGGAATCTGGATATTTAGAAGGACACGTTCCTACAGCTGTTCACGTAAATACAGATGAGTTTGAACCACCAAAAGAACACGTAAAGGGCAAGGAAGAATGGAGACTTACAAATGATGACGACCTTGTGAAACTACTCCTTAAAAATGGGATAACTTCAGAAAAAAATGTTATAATTACTTCACCTGAGCCAATGGCAGCAAGTAGATTCGGAGTTATTTGCAAATATTTAGGAGTTAAAGACGTAAGAATTATGAACGGTGGTTTGGTAGTTTGGAATGGCTTAGGTTATGATTTAGAAAAGAAAAAGGTAAATCCTAAGTCTGAGTCAGATTTCAAATCAGAATATCCAAAGAACCAAGATATCATAGTTACAATACCTGAGTTAAAAGAAAAAATGAAGGATAAAGACGCGTTTGAGTTAGTTGATGTTAGGACTAAAGAAGAGTACGACGGAAAGATTTCAGGGTATTCCTACCACAATATCAAGGGTAGGATAGAAAACGCCAAGTACGGTCAACCTGGCCTTAAGGATTCTTCATCTATGTACTTCTATAGAAATATTGATAAGACTATGAGAAATGCTGATGAGATCAAAGCTATGTGGAAGAAAAACAATATAGACATCAATAAACCTATGACTTTTATGTGTGGTAGCGGATGGAGAGCAGCAGAAGCTCTTAGAGATGCTAGGGTTATGGGACTTGATAAGACAGATCTTTACAGCGACGGTTGGATTGCTTGGAGTAACGAAGGAAATCCATATATAGGTGGTAAGTAATGAAGAAAATTATTGGATTTATCTTGGCAATTGTCGAGATATTGATATATGGAGTGGTGGTTTTTCTTGAGAGATTGGCCTCATCTAGACCAGGAGTTAATCACCACCTCAGATATAAAAAGACTTTTTTGATGCATAATTACCTAACTGAACAAAATATGAAGATAGTACTGCTTTTAGCTGTTGTTTTGTTGTTAGTATATATTATTTACGTATCAAAAAGAAGGAAAACTACTGTGTTTTCTTTATGGGAAAAGCTACTTGGTTTTCTAGGGATAGGATCGGGTATTGTGCTTATAGCATCTATCCAAGTCGGTGTTCACAGTAGCATGATGACTTACCCCTACCTTATTATGATATTGGCGGCAGTGGAGATCGTAAATATTGTAATTTTATTAGCTGCTTTTGAATCGAAAGGTGCCTTTAAAGTGAAAGGAAACTAGGAAGTTAATACAATATATTTAAATAAGTTATAAGCCTTGGATTAGATTTTCCGGGGCTTATTTTTTGGTACTTTCGGACAAAAATGTCCGAAACATATACTATCAGATAAAAGCAGATTTAATCATTGAAAAAAACTATATATATTTTTTTAGTATTTAAAAAAACAATAACCTTTTATATCGAAGTAAATTTTTTAACAATTATATATGTTATAATTTACTTGTCTAATAGTATGTAAAGTTTTTTAAGGAGGGATTACTATGAAGATAACTAAGAAAATAGCAGCATTATTATTATGCTCAACACTTGTTTTTGCTACTGGATGTGGTAACAATGACAAGGCAAAGGAAGAACCAAAAGAGGAACAAAAGACTGAACAAAAGTCTGATACTAAAGAGGAAAAGAACGCTAAGCCTGATGCAGTTGGCGTGGTTTCAATGGATAAACCAATTGTAGTCGACAAAGAGCACAAGACTGTAACTGTTCTTTGCAGCGTAAACGGAAAGTATTTCACAGAAAATACAAGACATGCCTCAGTATTTACAAAGGGGTCTAACGGAACTAAATCAGTATTTACTTCTTATGCGACTCCAGAAGAATTTTATAATGGTTTGATTGAAATAGGAGCAAAGCCAGGAGATAATATGACTCCAGACAATAAAGAAACTACTCACGTTGAAGGAGACATTATAAATGCTAAGGTAACATGGACTGGTGCAGATAAAGAGTACGATATTAATGACGTAATAAAAGACAGCAATGGTAAGAAGATTGTGTTTAGGTTTGGCGGAAACTTAGAGAGAGCTAAAAAGATGAACACAGGTTGCTTGACTTGTCTAGACAGTTGTCCAGTTGGTATAGTATCAAACGAAACTTATACTTATGGCGCTGTTGAAAAGAGAAATGAAGTTAAGTTTACTGGAAACAAAGACGTACTACCAGAAGACGGTACATATGTCGCAATGATTTACTCTCTTGGAGAACAAGCAGGTAATTAGGAGGTAGAAATTGAAGAAATTAAGAGCTTTATTTTATTATACGACCTCTGGTATAGCGATAGGGTACTTGCTTAGCTTACTGTTGTTTTTCAGTGTCAACCTAGAGATGATGGTTGGAATTTCGATGGTAATGTATGTATTCCTAGGTTTTGGTATTATGCTGGGATTGGCTTTCAGTGAGATAAAGCTTAAATACATGTTCTTTGTCATAGAGATTTTAGCTGTAGTTCTGGCGGCGGTTACAGGTAGATTGGTAAATTTCTTGTACATTACAAAAGAAACCCTAAATCTAATGACTCCTGCATCTAAAATTATGGTTCCGCTTCTGATTTTTGTAGTTGTAGTCAACCTTATTAATATTTATATAGTTTTGACTCTATCAAAATATCAAAAGGTATATACAAAAGAAGAACTGAAGGCTATAAGAAAAGAAGAAGTCAAACTAAGCGAGCTAAGAGATGAAAAAACCGATGTTGAGAGAGAGAGGATCAAAAAATCAAGACGTAAACTAAGGATTGTAGTCTTAGTTTTAATTGCGGCATTTTTAGCGGTGTATTTCTTCGTTCCGAGTGTGAATAGTGGAATAAACAATGCCGTAGCGGTAATATCCAAACTCGACACCAAGGTTGTTATAGAGTATCTTAGATCCTATGGAAAGTTGGCAGCTGTAGTTTCATTTTGCTTGATGATATTACAGTCAATAGCAGCACCGATACCGGCATTTCTAATTACCCTTTCAAATGCGGCGATATTTGGATGGGTTTATGGAGCGATTCTTTCATGGTCATCAGCAATGGTCGGAGCAGCCCTATGTTACTTTATAGCTAGGGTTTTAGGTAGAGACATAGTCGAAAAACTAACCGGAAGAGGAGCACTTGAGAGTGTGGACGTATTTTTTGAGAGATATGGAAAATATACAATATTGATTTGTAGATTACTTCCATTCGTTTCATTTGACCTAGTCAGTTATGCGGCGGGACTTACTAATATGGGATTTTGGTCTTTCTTTATCGCAACTGGAATAGGGCAACTGCCAGCCACCCTCGTATATTCTTATGTCGGTGGAACTCTATCAGGAGGAGCTCAAAAACTATTTATAGGTCTGTTAACATTGTTCGCACTTTCAATACTAATAGGTATTATTAAGAAGGTGTATGATGACAAGCACAAAGCTAGGAAAAAATCACCAGAAAATAGCGGTGAGGTTGGAATGAAAATCGAAAAATAATAGTATTCGAAAAATAATGATGTAACTGATAAAAGTAAAAAAGTGCTTATAATTAGAGCCCCCTTTTTAGGGGGCTTATTTTAGGAAGTTTAAGGGTAGAAGTAAGTGATAAGTAAGTGATAAGTAAGTGATAAGTAAGTGATAAGTAAGTGATAAGTAAGGGTAGAAGTAGGTGTAGGTATTATTTTAGAAAGTTATGTCTTGAAGTGAGTGTAGGATTTTTATGAGTGAAGGCGGTGATATAATGATTCCAGGAAGGACTTGCCCAATTGATTACAATTTAAACGGAGAAAGCTTTGATCGATTTGACGAGGATATAATGGCAGATACTATTTACGTTGTTGGAGGTCTTTACGGAAATAAAGAGGCCTTGGATGAAATTTTGAAAATGGCTAAAGAAGAATCAAATCTCAGGATTGTATTCAATGGTGACGCCCATTGGTTCGATGTAGATTTAGAGGATTTTTCATATATAGAAAACGCAATAAAAAACTATGACGCGATTATCGGAAATGTCGAGGCGGAATTAATAAGTGATAGAAGTGAAGCCGGATGTGGTTGTTCATATCCAGATAGCGTTGACGATGGAGTTGTGGACAGATCAAATAAAATACACTCCATTATGAAAAAAAATATACAAAAAAGTAAAGATATGATTGATGTATTAAAGAGAAGGAAGAGAACTTTGACGGCTAGGGTAGGAGATAAGAGGATAGCGATCTTGCATGGCGATGAGAAATCTCTAGCAGGTTGGGGAAATTCTAAAGAAAATTTACAAGATGCGGACCGCCTAGACGAGATAGGAAGTTGGGCAGATAAAAATTCAATCGACATAGTAGCTTGTACTCATACTTGTGCACCTATTGCAGTGGCGTTTGGAGAAGACTGTAAGACTATTGATGAAAATAATGGAGAAAAAAGACCAGATAAAACATCAGATAAAATTTTAGATGTGGGAGAAGTCGATAAGCTAGATAAGAAAGTTGATAAGCTAGATAAGGAAGTCGATAAGCTAGATAAGCCAGATAAGAAAGTAGTAATTAATAACGGTGCATCCGGCATGCCAAATTTTATTAATACAAATTACGGGCTTTTGACTAGGATTTCAAAGACAAAAAGCGATAGAGCTATCTACAGATATATTCTAGGTGATGTGTTTATAGAAGCCATACCGATAGAGTACGACCACGATAAATTTTTAAAGTGGTTTGATGAGGTTTGGGATAATACCTCTCCAGCTAGCATATCCTATAGGGATAGAATTGTATATGGAGGATGTGATAATGTAGAAAACTGTGTACGGGGATTTGAATTAGTTTTCGATTGATGTAATATAAAAATACAAAAAAGTAGGCTCCGAGAAAATTAATTCTCAGAGCCTACTATTAATATATTAGAAATGAGTT
>JASBZE010000027.1 GCA_029983575.1 Peptostreptococcaceae bacterium | reverse complement strand
TGGTCATATATATTCCCTCTTGCCTTATGCTTGGCAATACTTCGCTAGTAATCCACCTTTTGAATTTTTTTGCTTTTGGAAGTTTGCTTGAGAGGATAAGACTATATAGACCAGATTCGTTTATTACTACTTGATTTGGGTTTCCTTGAATACCGTCACGAATCGTTACGGTATTTTTATCTTCTTCATCCACATGGTCGATTATTGCCTTTCTAGTATTTGTATAGCCCAAATTCTCCGCTATATCTTTTCCCACAAACCATACCTCATTTTTTTCATCTGTTATTGTTCTTATTTTTTCGAACTCGTGATTTTCAAAAACTTTTAAATTATTCATCTCTATACTCCTTTTTTTATGTTTTACTATTTAGCGTCTTTATTCTTTGTTACGGTTATACCGTTACAAAAATCAAAAAAAATATCATCATAACGCACACTATACAAGTTCATGATTTTTTCCATATCCATAACATCTGGGTAAGTTTTTCCTATTTCCCAATTTCTAACAGTATCTTTTGATACACCGATTTTTAACGCTGCCTCTGCTAATGTTAATCCCGAATTTACTCTTGCTGCTCTTAGTGAAACTCGCATATCTTACCACCTTTCTATAACAACTTTAAAACCCTTATAATAGCACATATTAGAGCCACTATAGGAAGTATCCACATTACTTTTACTATTTTACTTGATTCTTGTTCATCTATTCTTTTCATGTTATAATTGAGTAAGGGGAAGAGGATTAATATCCTCTAACCCATTGTGTTATTGTGATGAGTAACTCTATCAGCTTCTCAATCATGCTTATCATTGCCGTGATAAGTAGGATTTTTGCTAGGGTTATCTCATCTTTTTTTGTCAATTTTTTCTTACTCAATTTCTTCACCTCTCTTTCATAACTCTATTATATTACGGTTTAACCGTTATGTCAACACTTTTTTATATTTTTTAATATTTTTATTGATTTTTTTACGATAATAACGTAATATAATAGATATAAAGGAGGTGCATAATATGTTCAAAACCAATCTAGGAAATAAAGAAACAATGGCTAAGAATATAAAAAGATATATGGATAAACACAGTTTAGATAGATATCAACTATCCGCAATAGCTGGAGTAGCATATACAACAGTAAGTGATTGGGTAAACGCAAAAACTTATCCTAGGATTGATAAGATAGAACTAATGGCTAATTACTTTGGTATATCTAAGGCTGATTTAGTTGAAGAAGAAGAAACACAAACTAATGAAAACTTATTAATTAAAAACTATAGGCAGTTAGATGAATTTAACCGCACCAAGCTCGTAAAATACTCTACTGAGTTAGTGGATACATCAAGCATAGTAGAAGAAGCAAGACTTACCCCAGTAGCGACCACAGAGTCCGCAGCAGCTGGTACAGGCTATACATACGGCGACAACGAAATAACCTATTACTATACCGACCGTACTGATCTACCCTCGTACGACTTCGCAACAGTCATCAAGGGTGATAGTATGGAACCTACACTATCTAATGGTGATATAGCACTTGTAAAGCAAGGTTATGATAATGTAAATGGTGATATATACGTAATAGACTATGACGGAAAATCATATATTAAAAAGCTATTCAACGACGGGGATAGATTTAGACTTATATCAATAAATAGGAATTATAAAAATATAATAATAGACGTACCACCAGAAGATGAAATTTATTTCAACATAATTGGAAAAGTCGTTGGTAGCTTTACACCAATCGACCCCAATAACATATAATGTCTACTCTAGTAGATTATACAGGAGGTATGCAGCATGAAAATAACATGTAAAATAAGAAAAACAACAAAAAACGAAAAAATAATGTTCGCTGTAGGTATAGTACTTGTAATATCGGTATTGGTTTATATAAAACATATGTAATAACATTGTATGTATAAATAAATATGATTGACAACATAATATAAAGGACATATAATTAAGTAGAAACATAGCTCCTAGCGAGCTTTAATTAAAGACATTGCTTTTACAGCATATAGCCACATACTTAATTGTATGTGGCTAATTTTGTACAAAATAAAAAATTGAAAGATGTAAATAGCTACGAGGGAGGTTATTAGATGACGCAAGAAGAAAAAGATTTATTAGACGAAATAAAATACTTTATTGAAAAAAATGAACATATAAAACTAGTTGCAAAAAAAGGGTTTAATTTAGTTAAAAAAATAAAATCAGAGAGTGGTATAAATGACTATAAGCTATCTGTAAGATATGGTAAAATAGACATAAATAAGTTCTCTATAAATACTTTACATATGCAAACAAAAAAAGTACTGATGAGACTAGATATTACAAATGGAACACATACCAACCCAGACGGAACTTTAATACGTGGTTCACATATACATATACTGCAAGATGGAACAGAAAAAATAGCTTACCCAATTGATAGCGATAAATATCAAAAAATTTTCCCAAACAAAAAAGATAGAGTAAAATTGTTTAAGGCATATTTAGAGCTAATAAATATAGTATATGATGGCATTATTTTCGAGGAAACTACTTTCCTCTAAGGAGGTAATATTTTATGGAAAATCTAATAACTTCATACTATGATTGGTTAAAACAAAATGTATCTATAGATAAAATAGGAGATCACTATGAAGAAATAACGCCTTTCTTAGATAGATATAATGACTCAATTATAATATATTACAATAGAAAATATGATGAAATTACAATCAGTGATGGAGGATATATATTAGATGAGATGGAATTATTGGACATCAACATACAGAGAGGACATCGAAAGAAATTATTTGATATAGCCTTAAATTCTTATGGATTATCTATTTCTGACGGTCAAATCATTACGAAAGCAACTCAAAATGATTTTTACCAGAAGAAACATCTCTTTATACAGGGTATAAAACACCTCGATGATATGTACTTGCTGAGCAAACCACACATCAAAAATACTTTTGCAGATGATGTATCCTCATTTTTGGATGAAAACGACATAATATTCACTGAAAATGTACAATTCGCAGGAAAAAGTGGATTGTCCCATAATGTAGATATACTTGTACCTAATAAAAAATTAGATATGCTTATAAAAGTACAATCTAAAATACAAAAAATAGAATTGCAATCTATATTATTTATGTATAATGATATATCTAATACTAGGAAAAAAGATTTTAAGTTTTATTTAATTACCGATGATACTAATAAAGTTGTTAAAGAAGATTTTTTTAGTGCGATGGAAAGTTATAACGTACATCCGCTAGTATGGTCTAATAAAGAACAAATTAAACATGAATTATCAACAGCAATATAAAATAAAAAAGTGGCTCCACCGACCAAAGCGAACCACTTCTTTACTGAATAAAAATTTTTACAAAAAGATAACCCCAGGCACATAGGAATGCTCATCTTATAGACTACCCCATTTTGGGACCCAGCGTTTACCCCTCTCAAGTTATCTTTTAACACATTCATATATTAACATATTATAATAATTATATCAAGATTTTTAAAAAAGGAGGTAAAAATTATGGCTCAAGTTAACACTCGAAAGCGAGGTAGTAAATGGGAATATCGATTCGAAATAGCTTCAGTTAATGGAAAGAGAAAGCAAAAAACAAAAGGAGGTTATAGAACAAAAAAGGAAGCTCTTGAAGCAGGTACAAAAGCACTACATGAGTATAATAACAGCGGATTCACCTTTACTCAAAATGATATATCAGTTGCAGATTACATGGATCTATGGTTCGAAGAATACGCAAACCTAAATTATAAATATAACACTCTACTAAACTACCGAGGACATATCGAAAATCATATTAAGCCAAAACTTGGCGAGTACAAATTACAATCACTTACGCCTGCTGTAATACAAAAATTCATAAACTCATTAAAGCTAAAAGGATTATCAAGGTCTCATTCTGTTGGTATATTCAGCACCCTATCTAAAGCACTTACCTATGCAGTACAGCCGCTTATGATGATACAGTTTAATCCCGCTAAAGCTGTCCTAATCCCTAAGTTTGAGAAAAAACCGAAATCTAGGTATGTAATTAGTGTAAAAGATTTCAATAAAATACTTGATAGATTTCCTTTTAGTAACCAATATCATATGCCACTATTAATTGGATATATGACAGGTTTGAGAATATCTGAAGCATTTTGCTTAGAATGGAAAGATATAGATTTCGAAAACAAAACACTTACCGTAAACAAATCTGTATACAAAAGATACCTTGATGAAATTAAACAATCTAAGACTACAGGATGGTACATAGGAACCCCTAAAACATACAGCTCCATACGCACCATATCACTAGATGATTATACTCTGAAAGTTTTAGGAGACGAAAGAAAAAGACAGCTAGAAAACAGATTATATTACGGCGAGTACTATACTAAACTCTATAAAAAAGAGGAAAAAGACGATAAGGGCAACACTATTTATAAAATAATTGAAACAGATCAAAATATCAATTTGGAAAAATTAGATTTAATATTTGTTAGAGAAAACGGCGAATATACAACCCCAGACAGCTTTAAATATTGTGCTAGAATAATAAATCATGAACTGAAAATAGATTTTAATTATCATAGTTTAAGACATACGCATTCAACTATGCTGATTGAAAATGGAGCAAACCCAATAGACGTACAACATCGATTAGGCCACTCCACTGTTGATACAACAATCAATACATATACACATAGAACAGATCAGATGTCACAAAACACAATAGAAATATTAAGCAAAGTTGTCCACCTCTAAATTACTTTGTCCACGAAATAAAAAAAACGTGGACAAAACGCGGACAGAGAGCCTGAAAAACAATTATTGAAGTGTTTTAATCATTGATATACCTAGATAAAAGCACCACGCATTCCACATGACCGGTATTCGGGTAAAGGTCAACCAACTTAACCTTCCTAACCTTGTACCCCAGTCCCTCAAACTCGCTCAAGTTAATAGCCAAAGTTTTCGGATTACACGAAACATAGACTATATTTTCGCTATCAAATCCCGCTATATCGACAACAGCTTTTGACATTATTCCAGCACGAGGAGGGTCAACTATTATCAAATCTGGTGAAATGCCTCTATCCCTGAGCTCTTTTACCTTTTCTCCGACATCTCCCGCTATAAATTCACAATTTTTAAGTCCATTTATTTTTGCATTTTCGTTAGCTGCATCGACAGCTTCTTCAATAATTTCAATTCCAAATACATTTTTAGCGCTGTCAGACATTATTTGACCGATAGTACCAGTCCCGCTGTATAAATCGAAAATTATTTCTCGCTCGTTCCTTGTTCGTTGTTCACTTCTGATTTCTCGCTCGTCCCTTGTTTCTTGTTCACTTCTTAATTTTTGCCAATCCCTTGTTTCTTGACTTTCTCCAATTTCATGCGATCTTCCAATTGATTCTTTTGCATATTTTCTCGCTTCACTATACAAAAGCTCTGCTCCTAGTGTGTTTGTCTGGAAAAATGAAAATGGGCTCACTTTAAATTTAAGTCCGAGCACTTTTTCATAAAAATATCCCCTACCACTTAAAACTACGACTTTTTCCGGAACTACCGCATCGGCTAGTGAGTCGTTTATTGTGTTGATTATTCCAACTACCTTATTGTTCTTTAGTTCTAAAGACCTTATCATATCTACATATTTATCCAAATTATAGTCAATCTGTGATGAGGTTACTAGATTTACCAACATCTCACCAGTATTTTCTCCCTTTCTCAATACTAGATGACGTAGATAGCCTGTGTGAGTTTTATTATTGTATTTTGGAAGACCTTCTTTTTTAAAAAATTCAAGCGTATTTTTAAGTATTGTATTAAAGTCTTCGTCTACTATTAAGCAATCATCTACAGTAACTATGTCTATGTGTCTGCCTTTTTTATGCATTCCAAGAGTCATGGGACCGTCTTTTTCTTCATCTCCAAATGTATATTCCATTTTATTTCTATAATTATGATTTTTGGGGCTTCCCACTACCCCTTCAAATTCAAAATCACTTACATCATTATCCTCTAATAATTTTAGAACTTGATTTTTCTTAATCTCAAGTTGTTTTTCATATGGAACTGATAACATCGAACACCCACCACAGATGCCGAAATTTTTACAGACGTCCTCAGTCTCTAGACTTGATTTTTCTATTACTTCAAGCAGTCTTGTTTCAGCAGTTTTTTCCCTAGTCTTTTTGACGACTGCCCTTACCTTTTGACCTGTCAGACCGCCTTTCATTTTTATTCTCTTTCCATCGTAGTCAGATCTAGTAATCCCTCCGAACTCCATATCTCCAACTACAAACTCAATTATATCTTTTCTCTTCATTTATTTACTTATCTCCATTTTTATTTATTTACTTAGTTACAATTTCATTTATTTACTTATCTCCATTTTTTCTTCATTAAAAATCTATCCGTAATTCTAAATAATCTATCAGTGACTCCAATACAACATATCCGGATTTTCTAAATAATCTATCATCAACTCTAACTATTTTTTAATATTTCCAGCTCCTGATCACTAAGTTCCCTATACTCCCCAAGTTCAAGATTTTTATCAAGGCTCAAATCACCCATCTTAATCCTCTTAAGGTAAGTAACTTTGTTACCACATGACTCAAACATCCTCTTTACTTGATGAAATTTTCCTTCCTTTATTTCAACGACAGCAATTTTTGACTTTAATTCACTATTATTTTTCGAAACTATATTTTTGATATCGTTTTGAAAATTATATTCTTCATTATTTAAAAATTCATTAATTATCTCCTCATTATTTAAAAAATCATTAATCACTTCCTCATCAGCAAGCTTTACCTCAGAAGGCATAGAAGTAAAATCTCCAAGGTCAATTCCCTTTTTAAAAGCCTCTTTTGTTTTCTCATCAAGCTCTTTTTCCAAGACAGCCATATAGGTCTTATTTATATGTTTTTTGGGTGATAAAAGTGAGTGTGAAAGCTTACCGTCATTTGTGAGTATTAGTAGTCCCTCAGTATCCTTGTCCAACCTTCCAACTGGGTGAGGGTCAAAAATCTTAAACTCTTCATCGACTAAATCTATCACCGTCTCATCGTAATTATCAAAGGTAGCTGACACAACTCCAGGAGGTTTATTCATCATAAGATATATAAATTCTCTATATACAACTTTTTCTCCATTGTATGTAATTAGGTCATTTTTCTCATCAACATGGATAGAAGCAGATTTGATTGCCTTTCCATTTACCGTTACAGCACCAGCCTTCACGTCTTTTTTTATATCATTTCTACTGCCATAACCCATATTCGATAGCAACTTATCAATTCTCATAATATACCTCCCATTTTCAAGTAATCATATAACTCGTATTGAATTTACTATATCAATAATATCAAAAACACTATATTAACACAAGAATTTAATTTATCTATTATCGACTAAAGATTTTTACTCAATAAATCCATACCGACGATTAAAACCCAGTAGGTAGGGTATAAATATCTTTGAAAGCAAAAGAACTAAATACAATAATTTTTATATTATATGGAGGTTACCATTATGGACAAAAGACAAGAAACTAAATTCGCAGGAAACCCTGTAACACTAGTAGGAAAGAAAATAAGCGTAGGAGATAAAGCTCCTGATTTTAAGGCTCTTAAAAATGACTTAAGTGAATTCAACCTAAAGGAAGTAGAAGGAAAGGTTGTTCTTATAAGTGTTGTACCTTCAATAGATACAGGAGTTTGTGAACTTCAAACTAAGAGATTTAACGAAGAAGCTACTAAGCTTGGTGACGTTGCAGTACTTACAATAAGCTGTGACCTTCCATTTGCACAAGCTAGATTTGGTGGAGCAGAAGGAATCGATTCAGCAATTCTAATCTCTGACCACAAAGACCTTGACTTCGGTACAAAATATGGTTTCTTAATGGAAGAGTTCAGACTATTAAACAGAGGTATCGTTGTAATAGACAAAGACGGAACAGTTAAATACGTTCAATACGTTGAAGAAAATACTGAACACCCTGACTATGACAAGGCAATAGAAGAAGTTAAAGCTCTATTATAGTTAGTATAAACAAGTAAATTTACCGGTTATAGGTACAGATTTGTATTTATAACCGGTTTTTTAAATTCTAAAGAGCTAATATAAATAAACAAATTCATCTGCTGGTTTGCTCGCCTTTTCAAATTCTACATTTTTCATCTGAGGTAAAAATTCGTGATTATGGGATATTTTGTCATTTTGAATGACCTCACCCGTTACGTAATACCACTCTCCATCTTTTAAGTTTTTCATTTCTTCTCCGTCGTATATAAACCCACTACTCTGTAAATCAGCCATACAACAAAGCATTCCCAACCTACCGAGGATGACGTAATTTTTCATATTATCATCTTTAAACACCCGAGCCAGAATCTTAAATTTCACGCCCTTATACTGATCTGCATCATAATATATTCCCGTATACCATCTGAGATACATTTGATCGTCTATAATAATTGTACTTCCCTTTTTTAGCTGTGACTCTTTTTTATTCGAACTTTTATTACTGGAATTTTTCTCTGCTTGATTATCCGAGTTCTTTAAGTTTGATATGTCTTTTATTACATTTGAATCAGAATCCAATACAGTAGTTTGGGATAATATGTTCTCATTGGAATAAACCTGACCTATACCTCCGTTAAAAGCCGCTACTATTACAGAAAATGCAAATACGAAAAAAACGTACCTGTGTATCCTAACCATGTGCCTAGGTTTTCTAACTCCTAAAAGACTTATAGTCGAGATCATTAAAAATATAGCGGCACTTAGCCAAAGCAAATAATTAAATTTCGGATGTACAAATCTATTTATACTTCCATCCATCAGCACCTTCGCCAGCGATAGGGAGATTATTAAGGAAATTACAGATTGAATGATGTATTCAAGATTTAATTTTTTTAACATTTTATCCTCCTAATTAAAAATTTTCCAAATATAGTTTTATAGTAACCACAATCTATAAATCCTATTCTTACTACCTAAATAAAGGCACGATACCAAAGAGTAGTATGCTTAGAAAAACTATTGAAGCTGTGTATTTGACAACATAGTTTTTCTTAAAAATACCAGAAAGCATAAATAAATTTGTTATTTCTATCAAAGGTCCAACAACTATAAAAGCCATCACTGAGTTTAATGGGAAATAATTATAAAAACTCCTAGCTATAAAGGCATTTGAGGTTGAACATACAGATATAAAAACTGACAGTAATATCAAAATCAATGTCGCCGTAAATGCTGATGAGGATAGGCTAAACATCATATCCTTAGGAACTAGGGTCTGGAATACCGACGCAAACATAGCCCCAACTACGACGTACTGACATAATTTAAAAAATTCATTTCTAATGTGTTTGAGTATAGCCTCAATCTTTTCTAAATTCCCTTTTAAATATATGATATCTTCAGACGGATCTATGTAAACTCCTTCTCCTGCGACCTTTGTGGAATCTATAACCTGCCTTTTTTCCAATATATAAATCGAAAATCCCATAATTGCAGCAATTAAGAGTCCTAAAATCACTCTGTATATTACCACACTTAAATTTTGAGAAAAAGCGTAGTATGTAGACAGAATCACTATGGGATTTACAGCTGGAGATGCCACCATAAAAGCTACCAATGAAGAAATTGGAGCGCCTTTTTTAGAAAAACCTCCTACAATTGGTATCATCGCACAATCACAAACCGGAAATAATATTCCCGCAAACATCGCTAGTAAAATTGCCCCTGGTCCTCCTTCTTCAAACACCCTCAAAAATAGACTCCTTGGTAAAAATACCTGTATCAAGGATGATAAGAGGGAACCAATTACCAGAAACGGCATAATCTGAAGTACCAAACCTGAAAAAGTCAAAAAAATCTTTGAAAGGTAGGCATTTAAACTACCACTTAAAAATACCGATGATCCATAAATCAATACGGCAATTAACAGGCTTAGTACTAGGGGATAAATAAGCGCTCTGTCGGATTGACTCAATTGTGAATTGTTTATGTACTCACTTTTAAAAACATCATCACTAGAAATTACCCTCGTACTTGGTGAGAGGGTCCTCACAGACTTTTTTATATCTTCGTCTATTTTTTTCTTATGAGGTAATTTTGATTCACTATTAGATAAATCAAAAAATGGGCTATTTCCCCGTTTCGCACTTCCTCTCACCACCACGACATCAGAGTTTGAAATTTTGTCTATCATTATCCTCCTCATATTAGTCATATAGTTTTTAAATGTCTTGCTGTCTATTACCGTGATGAAATTTGATATATCAAACCCTCTACCTAGGTTTAATCCAATTGCTTTCGTCGCATCCCAAACTCCATTTAACTCTAAAACCACGTGATCGGCACATCTGCTTTTTACTAGCTCTTTTATCATTTCTCCAGTAAACTCATCCTTTTTTAGATAGGATACTTCTTTCGTTTCATAATCTTCTATTCCTCTTTCGGTTGAAATTACTAGTACATTGTCGTATAATTCGCTGAGCTCTTCCTTTATATATCTATTTATGAACGTGGTCTTTCCGCTCTCAAAAAAACCACTTACGATATCAATTTGAATCAAATTTTCACCTCTTTTATTGTGGAATCAAATAACTACAGTACCACCTTATATTAATTGTCCTCTGGTCAATGCCATTTTGCCATTTATTTGAGAACTAGATAACGCTCTAATACCCTCTTTATCTCATTTTCGTCTAGATTTTTTCCAATAAATACAATTGCTGGAGATGTCTGTGCTTTTATATTTCTAATTTCAAGTTCCCCAGGCACGAAGTCAAATTCTAGGATTTCATCATATGAGTTAACCATCCCTTTTGCACGAATGAGATTTACTCCACATAATTCTATGATCTCATCTAACAATTCCCTGAGCTCAACTTCGCCTACATCTCCAAATGGACTTAAGGTCAAATTCATAAAACTTTCATTAGCTGTCTTTTTTCTCAATATTCTCTTTTCCAAAAAAGCACGCCTTTTAATTTTCCCCTCGAACTTCTTATTGAGAGTTGAGTTACTAGAAGATTTATCATTGTGTTCTCCATCAGAATTCTCCTTGAATTGCCCTTCAACCAAATCCCATGAACGAAAATCCTCCCATGGCGAGCAAATTATTTCAGCCCTAGAGTTTTTCCTATTTACATCAGATGAAACCTCATTAACCTTATTATTTATTTCTTCTAAATTATCCTTACCGATTCTACTAAAAACGACGATATCTGCTGCACGTATCTGATCGTCAAAAAACTCTCCAAAATTTTCTGAGTACATCATATACTTATTTATGTCAGCTATTGTAATTTTTTTCCCAAGTCTTACATCGTTAAATTCCCTGCATATTTTTTCAATATCTGATAATTTTCCAACTCCAGATGGCTCGATTATAATTCTCCCCGGCGAAAATCTATCTATGATATATCTGATTGAGTTTTTGAAGTCGCCTGAAACAGAACAGCAAATACAGCCTGAATTTATCTCTCTGACTTCTACTCCTTCTTTTTCTAAAATCCTACCGTCAATACTCTCTTCTCCAAATTCATTTTCTATAATTACAAAATCATGCTCCCCAGAGTTTTCTCTAATCAACTTCTTAATAAAAGTCGTCTTACCGGATCCGAGAAATCCCGAAATAATTGTTATATCTACCATAATCCCTCCATAACTTTCCTTAAATTTATTGTTTTTTATATTCTATCAACAAATATATCTTCAAATAATAAATATATCTTTCTATATAAATATATATTCCAATATAAGTATATCTTTCTATATGTATATTTTTTCCAATATAAATATACTTTTTAATATAAAAAATTATAGTATTATTATACTACATTAAATGATTTTGAAAAACATTTTTGCAAATGAATTGATTAATGAATTTAAATATTCAATTTTATAATGTTGCAATTTCAACGATTTAAACAAATATTTACACACTTTGTAATTTTTTCCTCGTATGTTTTATACTTTCCTATAATTATTAACAAAAACGACATATTTTTAATAATATTCATAGTACGATATTATTTTAGATTACAAAACTTTAATCCTTTTCCTGTTATTTTAATACAAGAAAAGTGGTATAATTAAGATAAAGAGGGAGATTGATATTGTGCGCTTAATTATATTTAATTTTAATAATATTATAGAAGGAGGTACAACATGAAAACGAAACGCAATATTTTAAATCTAGTACTAGCATCAGCTATAGTTGGTTCTATGGTAATGGTTAGCGGCACTGGAGTACTCGCAGCAAAAAGAGATGGTTGGATGAGGACATCTGCAGGATGGAGTTATTATCAAAAGGGTGTTGAAATATCAAATACCTGGAAAAAAATAGGCGGCAAGTGGTATTATTTAGAACGCAATGGAAATATGAAAACTAGCTGGCTATTTGATGAAAACTACAAAAAATGGTATTATCTTGATGCTACCGGAGCTATGAAAACCGGCTGGTTAAAATCTGGAACAAAGTGGTTCTACCTATATGATACAAATGATGCCTACAGAGGTCAGATGGCTACCGGTTGGGTAAAAATAAACGGCTCTTGGTATTATTTCGATAATGATAACGGCCAAATGAGGGTAAACACATGGATTGACGGATTTACTCGTGATTTTAGGTATGACGATTACAGAGATAATACTATGAAAAAACCTCATTACTACATAGGTGCTGATGGAAAATACGTAGCTAATCCTCAGATGAAATACAATGGTCAAATTGGAAGCTGGTCTTCTGATGGTAAGTATTTCTACACAAGTGATGGTCTATTGGTTAATGGATTTGAAATGATTAATGGTAAGATGTATGTATTCCTACCTGAACTAAAGAAGGGTTACTATCAAGATCCTATTACTACATCTCTTCACTATAGTGATGAAAATGGAGTATATCAATACAGCGAACCTATAAACAAGGATTCAGATAATATAATGACAACTAAAAGAGGAGACAAGGTTAGAATACTTAGTGACGACAATTTGACCGTAACAGTAATTGAAAAAGCTCAGAAATAATGTTGTTATTGAGAAACAAATAAATAATCAATAATATAAGAACAAGTATTCTAAAATATAAATATATTAACGGTAATATAAAAATAAGTAATCTATAAAACACAAATTAATAATTTAAAAAAATCCCCCTAGATTAAAAGTAAAATCTAATCTTAGGGGGGTATTTTTATCTATTTATTTTCATTTAGAAAATCAACAGCAAATTGTGTATATAGGTTTGTACCTATTTGTAGGGCATCCTCGTCCATGTTAAAGTAGCTATCGTGATGAGGAGCTGTTATTCCTTTTTCTTCGTTTCTAATTCCCACAAAAGCCAGAGCTCCTGGAACTTTTTGAGTTATATAAGCGAAGTCTTCTGCTCCTGGAGTCTTAGTATATAGGGCTACACTATCTTCTCCATAAAGCTTAGTCATTGATCCCTTTAGGATTTCTGATATCTTTTCATCATTTATTAGTGGAGGAGTTGCCCTATTCATATTTAACTCAGCAGTTGCTCCAAATGTGGCAGCTGTATTATTTATTATCCTATTTATCTGATCAGGAATTTTTTCCCATACTTCATTAGAAAAAGATCTAGAAGTACCTTCTAAGCTACCTTCAGAAGCAATTACGTTGAACCTAGTTCCTACGTCCATCTTACCAATAGTCATAACCAATGAGTCAACAGGATCGGTATTTCTGCTCACTAGTGTTTGTAAATTCATAACTATTGCAGATGCTACTACACAAGCGTCTATAGTTTCTTGTGGCATTGAACCGTGTCCACCCTTACCTTTTATCTTTATTTCAAAAAAGTCAGCGGCTGCCATCCTAGGTCCTGCCTCTACGCTTACCTTTCCAGATTCCACGCCTTGCCATAGGTGGATGGCAAAAGCTCCGTCAACTACGTCAAGAACATTGCTCTCTTCCATCATAGTCTTAGCTCCCCATGCATTTTCCTCAGAAGGCTGGAAGAATAATTTTACATTACCCTCTAACTCATCTTTGATGTCATTTAGTGCATGAGCTGCTCCTAGTAGCATTGCTGTATGTCCGTCGTGTCCACAGGCATGCATAAGACCTGGCTTTGTAGACTTATATTCCACGTCATTTTTTTCGTTGACTTCAAGGGCGTCCATATCAGCTCTCAAAAGAACTGTCTTTCCTGGTTTTCCCCCTTTGATAGTTCCTATAACTCCTGTCTTAGCGTATACTTCATACTCAATTCCCAATTTTTCAAGCTCACCTTGAATAACCTTAGAAGTATTTACCTCTTGACCTCCAGCTTCAGGATTCATATGAAAATATCTTCTTTTTTCGATTATATAATCTCTATATTTTTCTGTAACTGACTTTACATCCATTTATAATACCCCCTTTTTTATTTACGCTAATTAAAGCATTCCGTTTTTATTTACACTGCTTAAAGCATTCCAGCTTTATTGCGTTAATTAAAGCATTCCGGCAAATATACCACCGATAATTACTGACGCTATTGTTACAGATGTAAATCCTCCTATTAGCATCTTAGGCATCATTATTTCTGTAAGATATTCTCTTTCTTCCTCATCTTCAGTTATAGAGTTTATAGCTTCAGTTGTCAGTATAAAGTTTGGCGGGAATCCGTAAAGAGCATTTAATGCTATAGACACTGACATGTATTTAGATTCTTTGAGTAGTTTTCCTAATAAGAAAGACATAATCAAAAGTCCTATTACCCCTATCACAACTATACCAACTAAAGGTCCTGCAACCTTAGACAACATTTGTGGAGTCGCATTGCTAAGTCCTTCAAAGATAAACGCCATTAGTACTGTCATCATCCATCCAAATGATCCAGCCTTATCTAGAGGTTTTCTATCTAGTAATCCTATCTCGGCAGCTATAACACCGAACACTAGACATGTAACCATTGGAGAAAGCGCCTTTGGATTGTGAAATACCCCGACGTTTAGCATCTTTGTAAATATATCGGCAAGCCATGCTACAAATGCAGTTTTTAGCAACACCATGTAAGTAGTGTTAAATTTCTCCGGCATCTGTGGTATAAGGGTCTTTTTGTTTTCTTCTCCCACATCTTTTCCAGGGATAGATTCTCTATGACCATTTCTCAAACCATCTAAAAGTCTCTTCCCTTCTTTTTTAAGCATCACTGCAGTCAGTGGATATCCTACAAATCCCTGAACAACATAAACCAAAATTGCAACGACAGCTAGATCTGTCTTACCTATGGATTCAGCTGCCTCCTTCATTAAAATAGCCGCCACTATACCACCAGTTAGAGGCGGTGCTCCGACAACAGCGGTTTGTTTTCCTAAAACGACAACTCCGACAGTCATCAGCAAAACTATAATTCCTACAATACCTGCCAAGGCGATCACAACAGTCTTCCACTGAGCTATCAATTCCTTGACATTCATCAAAGTACCCATGTGTGTAATCAAAAGGTACATAGTCAAGCCCGCAACAGGTTGACCCAAGGTAGCAACAGTGATCATATCCTTTGGAAATACAATCCAAAATCCGAATAGAAACAGAACTGCTGCGACGAAAACAGACGGTACGAAAGCTTTGGTCTTAAGAGAAACTACATCCCCAAGAGCCATAGGAATCATCGCACACATCATCGCCAAAATGATTGACATCTTCATAATTAGCCCCCCTTTTCGCTAAAAATATAATATTAAAAAACAGCTAATCACCGTTTACACAAACACCTCACAATCAAAGATCATGAGGTGAAAGATGAATGCTGTTATTTATCATCGTCCAGTTTTTCTTTAACCGACCTTAGCTTCTGTTCCATCGAAGCCTTCTTGTCCCTTCTATCATCTACCTTGATAATGGAGTAGACCCTCTGTATTCCCGTGTTAAATACAGATTCTTGAAGTTCTCTAATTAAAGAAAAAATATCATCTAAATCCCCTTCCATGACTGTTCCCATAGGATTTAGCATATACTTAACCTTATCTTGTTTTTGAAGCACCTTTTGAGCTCCTGCCACGTATTTGCTGGCACTAGTTGTACCTGTGCCCAGTGGGCAAAGAGTTAGTTCTACAATTGCCATAATATCACCCCTTTTGAATAATTATACACCAAATCCATAAATTTTGGGAAGATTTTCTGAAAACTCTTATAGAAAGAATAAATGTTTTTTCATCTTGCATAAATAAATGTATTTTTTTCACTAAAATACAGTAATATAGTGTATAATAAAAATGATGGGTAGATTAATTTTATGGAGGTAAATTATGGCATTAATTACAACTAAAGAAATGTTTAAAAAAGCTTATGAAGGTGGATATTCTATCGGAGCTTTTAATATAAGTAATCTTGAGCAGCTTCAAGGTGTTCTTGAGGGAGCTAAGGCAAAGAACTCTTTCGTTATGATTCAGGCTTCTAAATCAGCTATAGAGTATGCAGGTATAAATACTCTAGTAGCTATGGTAAAAACTGCATCAGACGAAATCGGAGTTGACGTAGCACTTCACCTTGACCACGGTCCAGATTTTGAAACTGTCAAAAAATGTATCGACGCAGGATTTACTTCAGTTATGATAGATGGTTCACATCACGATTTTGAAACTAACGTAAAGATGACTAAAGAAGTTGTCGACTACGCTCACTCTAAGGGTGTTGTTGTAGAGGCAGAACTAGGTGTCCTAGCTGGTGTAGAAGATGATGTCGTAGCAGATTCACACGTTTATACAGAGCCAGATGAGGCAGTAGAATTCGTTGAGAGAACAGGTGTTGACTCACTAGCTATAGCAATAGGTACTTCTCACGGAGCTTTTAAGTTCAAGGGAGAAGCTAAACTTAGATTTGATATACTTGAAGAAATCCAAAACAGACTTCCAGGATTCCCTATAGTACTTCACGGTGCATCAGCAGTTGACCAAGAGTCAGTCGCTACTTGCAACAAGTACGGAGGAGATATCGCAGGAGCTAAGGGTGTTCCAGTTGACATGCTTAGAAAGGCTTCTTCAATGGCAGTTTGTAAGATAAACATGGATACAGACCTAAGACTTGCTATGACTGCAGCTCTTAGAAAGTTTATGGCAGAAAACCCTTCAGTGTTTGACCCTAGAAAATACCTAGCTGTTGGCAGAGATGCTATAAAGATGGTAGTTGAAGACAAGATAGATAACGTACTTGGTTCTGAAAACTCAGCTAAATAATTATTTTAGATATTAAAATATGACGTAGACATAAAGTCCCTATTCATTTTGGAGTATTAAAATCCATTTTTGAATAGGGATTTTTTCATATGTAGTATAATCATTCAAGTATGTTTTTTTGTCTATCCTTATCTTACAATTATATAGTTTTTTTATATAACATCATCATATTATATAGATAACATTATCACTATGACCAGACTATTGTTTAACAATCAAAATTCAATTAATTTTTTCTATCCTACTTGACTACTGACTAATATAAATATAAACTATAAGTAGTGTGATAATTATTTCTTGAATTGTCGCAATAAAAAATATATAGGAGGAATTCAAATGGAAGCAACACAAACTCAAAAAAAAGGCTACCCTCTTGGATATTGGATCTCTTGTCTAACATACACATTTGAGAGATTCGCTTTCTACGGTGGAAAGCCACTTTTAATCGTATTCCTTGTTACTTCTGTAGCTAAGGGCGGTTTAGGATTAGAACCTGCTAAAGCATCAATAGTTGCAGTTAACCTAACAGCTTTCACATATATAGCACCTCTGATTGGTGGATATATCTGTGACCATTGGTTAGGAGCTAGATATGCTGTATCAATAGGATGTATTATTATGGGAATTGGATACATAATAGGATGGAAAGCCAATGACCTAAGCGCAATCAACCTAATGATCATAGTAGTAGCTATAGGAACAGGATTATTTAAGGGAAATCTTGCCGCCATCATAGGTAGACTTTTTGAAGATCAGTCTCAGATGGACTCAGCATTCTCTATCCAGTACTCATTTGTTAATATCGGTGCATTCTTCGGATCACTTATCACAGGTATTCTTTATCTTAATCAATTTAAACAAGGTGAGGTTCTTGGATTTAGACCAGTATTTTTACTATGCGGAATTATCGTAATCATAGGTGGTATAGTATTTACTTTATTCTACGGTTCTCTAAAAGGTCAAGGTAAGAAGCCTTTTAAATTCTACACAGATGAAAAAGGTAATATAATTGGAGAAGCTCATCAAAAAGAAACTGAAGCAGAAGCTGAAAAAGAAGCTAAGGCTCCTCTTACTAAACCTGAAAGAAATGCAGTTTGGGCGATTATATTCGTATCATTCGCATCAATCATATTCTGGTTATTCTACTATCAACAAGAGACAGCTCTTACTATCTATATGACTAAGTTCGTCGACATGCATATAGCTGGTAAAGAAATAGCTCCTCAGCACTTAACTACAACATGGAACGGTCTTCTTTGTATATTCCTAAGTTTAGCTGCAGCTAAATTATGGCAAAAACTTTCTGAGAGACCTCAAGGTGACTTGTCAATGTTCCAAAAAGTTACACTATCTTTCGTATTCCTAGGTATAGCATATGCAGTGCTAACAGCTATGGAATTCTCTAGAGGTGTTGGAGCAGACGCTACTCATCAAGCATCTGTATTGTGGTTATTCTTATTCTCAACTATACTTACAATAGCTGAGATTTGTTTCTCACCACTAGGAAACTCATTTGTAAGTAAGTTCGCGCCTAAGAAATATCTTTCAGTTATGATGGGTGTATGGATCATAGCTACATTCTTTGCTTCTAAAGCAAGTGGATATATAGAAGTATTCGTTGGTAAACTAGGTATAATGACAATATTCGTAACATTTATGATAGTATCTTTCGTATTTGCTATTATAATGTTCGCTTTAACTAAACCACTAAACGGTCTTCTTAAAGAGCACGACGAAAACTAATATAACTAAATAATATCAGCCAAAGATATTATAGAAATTTTATATGCTATTAAAAAAGTAGGTTGGAAATCCAACCTACTTTATTTTTTGTAGAAAAATTCATATTTACA
>JASBZE010000026.1 GCA_029983575.1 Peptostreptococcaceae bacterium | reverse complement strand
TTTAAAAATATACTATATCGGGTGGACCGATACACAAAACTTTTTACATAACCTACAAAAAAGCTAAACTCTAGATGATTCTCTCGGGTTTAGCTTTTTTCATATTATTTTTTTTTAAAATGCTGGCCTTAATGTAAATTTAGGTCTGTTATTCTTTTTAAATATGTTGTCCATAATATATTTAATAACAGACTTACTTACATAAGAGGAAAATACCAGGTCAGTTTTCTGTGATTTTTCAGTTGCCTTGTATTCCCTGTATAGATCGTTGAAAAACTTATTAAAGTCATCTTCGATTTTGTGTTTGTCTAGATTAAATCTAAATTCCTTTGAACGGCGATTAAGATCCATCTCATAACTTACGTGTTGTTTAAAGCTGTGTTTAAACTCCCATCTTTCACTATGAGCTACACAGAAGAAGTCACAAAGAAAATGACATATTACTCCCAACTCTTGGTTGAAAGATACACTCGTAAAAGTTCTTTCCAACTGATCAGGTGTCATAGAGGAAAGTGTCTGTATCTTTTCTTCTATCATGTTATAAGACTCATCGAGGTAATGCTTTTTCAATTTATATTTTGAAAATATATCTGGCTTTATATTACCATATTTAAAATTATTCTCGTTTATGTAGTTTTTATATTCGTTATCTAAGGACTCGATAATATTATCTGATATTACCAAGTGTGTTCCCATCATCATTATTGTGCCACCTTACTTTCTTTATAGTATTTTCCTTGCCACGAATTTCTTCTTTTTAATTCATCGTCGATTGCGTTTAAGACTTCCCATTTTTTTAGACTCCATAATGGGCCTACGAGTTCTTCTTTTTTTCCATCGCCTGTCAACCGATGAATTACGGTATCTTCAGGTAATACTTCAAGTTGGTCGCACACTATCTGTATGTACTCATCTTTTTCCAATAGGCGAAAACCTCCTTTGTTGTATAGATTTTCTAAAGCTGTATCTTTCAATACATGGAGCAGATGAATCTTTATTCCATGTGGTTTTAGGGATGCAACATATTTCACTGTTTCCAACATCATATCATGATCTTCGCCAGGAAGACCATCAATGATGTGAATCACCGTCCTAATATTTTTTTCCCTTAACTTATTATACCCATCCTCAAACTCTTTTAAAGAGTGTTTTCTATTAATTATTTTGGAAGTAGACTCGTGAATGGTTTGTAGACCCAACTCAACCCAAAGTTCTGTTTTATTATTAAGTTCACTCAAGTATTCAACGACATCATCTGGTAGGCAATCTGGTCTAGTTGAGATTGCTATGCCAACTACATTTTTTTGATTAAGTGCCGCTTCATATTTTCTCTTTAACTCTTCAACCGGCGCATAGGTATTTGTAAAAGCTTGAAAATAAGCTATTTTTTTACCATTTGGCCATTTTTTTTCCATGTTATTATTTATATCTATAAGCTGATCTCTTATAGATTCCTCTGGATCGCCAGCAAACTCACCAGAGCCATCTTTTGAGCAGTAGATACATCCGCCATAACCTTTTTTACCATCTATGTTAGGACAAGTAAATCCGCCGTTTATAGACACTTTAAATACTTTTTCATGAAATTTGTTCCGCAGATAATAGTTATAAGTATGATATCTCTTATTCTCTATCTTATACTTAAAACCTATTTCTTCAGAATTTTTTTTCATAATATCTCTCCTTTGTTGATTCTTTAATACAACAGTTTCATAATATCACTTTTTATGATAAAATACTAGAGAATAAGCCATTTTTTTATAAAAATGTTGATAAATTTTACTCAAATTATTATCTTTTTATGAGTTGCGGAGGACTTATGTGCTTAAATTATGCAGCCTCTTATAGCTTTGGTAAAGACAGCTATATGGCGGTAAAAAAAACTATGGAAAAATACAAAATAAAACCTAGGGCTTTTATAGTTTCTATGAAGGACGAAGAAAATTCATGGACTCATGGTATTGGAATAACTGAAATAGAGTTTTTTTCAAGAAATAGCGGCATCTTTGTTCTCCCACAGATATGTAGGATAGAAACTTATGAGAAAGACTTTGAAAATGGACTAAAAAAACTAATGGATATGTTTGATATAACTCACTGTGTATTTGGTGATATTTTTATCAAAAGACATATAGAGTGGAATAAGAAAAGATGTAAAAATACTGGATTAAAATCAATACATCCATTATCAAAATATAGTAGTGAGGAAATTATTGAAGAGTTTTTATCTACGGAAATTAAATCAACAATAATAAAAGTCGACAAAAATAAATTGCCAGAGAGCTTTTTAGGAAGACAATTGGACAGAGATACAGTTAATGAACTAAAAAAATTTGACATAGATATTTGTGGTGAATATGGTGAGTATCATACAAGGGTAATGGATGCTCCAAAAAGTTTTAAATAATTCTAGGAGGAGTTATGGCTAAGAAAAAAATTTACGCTGTTAGAATAGGTAGGAAGAAGGGATTATTCAATTCTTGGGACGAGTGCAAAGAGAGTATAGACGGATATCCAAATGCTCAGTACAAGGGATTTTCTAATATGGAGGAGGCTAAAAATTACCTTGCCTCAGATAGTTCTAAAAAAGTTAGCACTGATATAAATACGGACGTTAGTAAAGAAATAAAAAACGACGAGAAAACTGATATCAACATCGATATTAAACCCTATATCAGTGAAGCTCAAATTAACAAAGAAGGTAGAAAAGTATTTGATTCATTACAAATTTATAAGATGATGGAAGATAAAAGAGGCAATGTTTTTTTTAGAGAAGACGGAGAGTGGAAGAATATAAGGCATGTTTTGCCTAAGAAGTTTATTTTTTCTAATATTGTTCTAAAAAAGGAAGAATTATTTAAAAAAGCTTATTTATTAAAAGAAGATATGATATATGCCTTTGTCGACGGTAGTTATAATGTCAAGGAAGGGATATACGGCGGGGGTATATTGTTTATAACAGGAGAAGGAAAATTCGCCAGGATAAGCATTAGGAGTATAAATGAAGAGGGCGCGGAGATGAGAAATGTCGCTGGGGAGATACTCGCTTCTTCTATAGCGATGAACATCGCCAGTTTAAAAGGGTATCGAAAACTTGTCATAGCATACGATTACAAAGGTATCGAAGAGTGGGCACTAGGAAATTGGAAGAGAAATAAATTAGGAACAAAAAAATATAAGGAAGAATTCGATCATATATCCAAAAATATCAAAATTTGGTTCAAAAAGATTGAGGCACATTCTGGCCATATATTTAATGACGAGGCAGATTATCTAGCAAAACTTTCTGTAGGAAATATAATTTTACGTTAATATTACACGGATATTTATGATACATTTATGACCATATAAATAATCATATGATTAGCTACTACAATGCATATGTTCATAATCTATATCCGTGATAAAAAAAATCATCAAATCTTATAATAAATATTGTATTTCTCTAGATTTTTTGGTATAGTAGTTATAGATGAAAAATTTAGTGGAAAGGATAGGTAATATGAACGTAAAAAGAATTTTTAAAAATCTTTTGCTCTGCACTTTAATATGCGTGGCAGTATCAATACCTTTAATAATAATCAACGCAATAGCGGGAGTGCACATAAGTATGTCATATTACTTAGCTTTTATTTTGACTACTTCACTGGGCTTGGGACTTGGATTAAATGTTTATAAATTTGATTCATTAAGGAGAAAGAGCCGTCCTGTTGTTAAGAGGACTGTTGTTAAGAAGGTAAGAAGAAGACCAGTGGAAACAATAAACAGAAAAATTTCATAAGGTTGCTAATGCGAGGTATAAATTAATTTTATACCTCTTTTTTTGCTTTTTTGTAATAAATTAATTTTCTCTACAGTATATTCGTTTTCTTTATGAGATATGAGGATATGAATAGATAGATTTTATCTTCCTAGATTAACTTAGATTATAAAATGCTCAAATTAACTAGAACAGATATAAAAAAATTTATCTGTAACTAATTTGAAATTTTTTTGAGCCTTAACTTATGTTATAATTATCTATAAGTGGGTGGTGTAATTAATGACAGAAAAAGAAAAGAGGCTCAACAGGCAAAAAAGATCTTTGAGTAGAGCCAAAACTAGTACTAACAAGTCTGTTGGAAGTGAACGTTCAAAAAATAAAACGAAAAGAAAGTTCACTCCATTTTATGACATAAGATATTTTATAAAGAACTATGAATTAAAGACGGATATAAGGATTGGTATATCAATTATAGCGGGTATATCCCTCCTATTTGTGATTTTATTTTCAACCTATCATCAACTCATAGGAGCAGATATTAGCAAGTTGATGAGTTATGTTGAATCAAGGGATTATATTAACGCCGATGAACAATACTCGAAAATGATGAAAAAGAGGTCAAACATACTAGATGCTTATATAAACAAAATCGTCTCTAATAAATTGACCAAGGTATTTACCGATTCTGGTGAAGAATATATGTATAAAAATTTGGGTAAAGAAAAGTTTATAGGAACAACTAATACAATAAATTCTTTAGCAGGTGTAACCATAAATAGGGAGAAAGTTCTAGGGCAAGCAAATAATGTCTTAAATTCATATAAGGGAAGTAAGATAGGTTATGAGGAAGCTTCTACCTATTTAGGCGTGGCCTCAACACTAAATGGAGTAGGACCTGAGATTAATAACATTAAACTTTCAGTTGATGAAATTAAGCAATCCAGACTTATTTTTTCTCAAGCAGAAAAGGCGATGTCTCAGAGGAAATATTATGTAGCTATAAAGAAGTATGAAAAAGTTATTGAGAATGACACAGAAAACTATCAGAAAGCAAGTGTAAGAAAATCTGACATATTAAAACTCATGCCTGAGCATTACATAAATCAAGCTAAGATTTTCGCCAAAGAGAAAGATTTTAAGTCGGCTATAGAGTGTTTACAGTATATACTGGAATACGACAAAAATAATGAGGAGGCAATAGCTCTGAAAAAAGAGTATGCAAAACGCTAAAAGATTAGCATAAGTTTTAAAAAAGGGGTAAAGCATGGAAACAAAGAAGTACAAAGAAAAATTAATGAGAAAAAAAAGAGAAAATGAAGAGGGAGTACAAAACTTCTTCGCTACATTGAAAGGTAAGTTGACACTGAGTTTAATCGCAATCATAGTTATATTAATAGGTGCCATAATAGGTGTCAACTCACAAGTATCGGGAGAAAAAATAGCTAAAAACGTCTTTATTAGCAATATTGACGTCGGAGGTTTGACAAGATCTGAAGCTAAGAAAAAAATAGCAGATAACTTTAAGATGAAAGATTTAACTCTTAAATACGACAATAAATCTTGGACTTTTAAGAAAGATGATGCACACTTGAACTTTGACTTAGATAAGACTGTAAATGAAGCTTATAACGTCACTAGATCCAATGGATTTTTTGGTAATCTCACCAAAACAGTAGCAGCTGATTTCGGAGACAAAAATAACGTAAAGGTTGCTATTGACTACGATAAGAATTTCATGAAGACAAAACTTGAGGATATAAGAAAAGAAGTCGATAAAGGTTATAAAAATGCTACAATCATAACAGCTGATCCTGCTAATCAGCAAGGTAAAACAGCTCCTAAGGATAATTCAGACCAAGCAAAAAGCAATAGTGGTAATGAAGAAACAAAAGGAGAAGGTAAAGAAGCCGAAAGTGACATAAAAGATGCCGCGCAGATACAGAAAGAAGAATATGGTGTAAAATTAAATACAGAAAAATCTCTAAAAGACATTGAAGAAAAATTAGGCAATGAAACTTATGAGACAAATATAGTAGTAGATAAGGTAAAACCTAAGGTTACTAGCGAAGATCTCAAAGGAATCGACACATTACTAGGTGAGTTTTCTACTACAATGTCAGCAGGTTATCCTGGAAGAAGCAGAAATATTGTTACAGCTGTTGGAACATCAAGCGATGTTATTTTAAATCCTGGTCAAGAATACTCATTTAACGATTTAACAGGTATGAGAACTCTTGAAAATGGATATACATACGCTCCAGTAATAGAAAGCGGAAAATTAGTTACTGGAATTGGTGGCGGAGTATGTCAAGTTTCATCAACTATATACAATGCAGCTTTAAATTCAGGGATGGAAATTACAGTTCACAGAAATCACTCAATTGCCAGTGATTATGTCGCTAGGGGAAGAGATGCTACAGTGACAGACAGCGGTCAGGATTTCAAATTTAAAAATTCTTTAAAACATAAGGTATTTGTCAAAAATACTGTTAACGGAAATGTAATAACTAGTCAAATATACGGAAGTAAAGCTGACCAACAGTTTATAGAGATTCAAACGGACACAGTTGGATATAGTGGTGCTGGTGCTAGAACCATACCAGATCCATCTCTTCCAGCAGGTAAGAGGGTTGTAGAATCATATGGTTATACTGGATCAACAGTAATAACATATAGGATTTTCAAGGATAAAGATGGTAAGGTATTAAAGAGGGAAAAGGTAGCAACCAATGTATACCCTTCAAAGGCAGGGGTTGTTAGAGTCGGAACTAAGAAGGTAGCTCCTGCTCAGCCTAAACCTGCACAACAAGTACCTGGGGCAAAGACACCTCAAGTTCAAAAACCACAGGTTCAAGCTCAGCCAAAGCCAATGCAGCCACAACAACAGTAGATTTTAGGTGGATAGTTTTTCTGACTATCCACTTCTTTATGGAATTTTTTTGATAAATGCTGTATAATTATTGATAGAAAAAAATAATAAAACTGAATGAGAGGGTTTAATAATGAGTCAAGTCAAGGATGTATTTAACGATCGTCCAATAATTAGATACGCTATGATGATAGTTGGGCTTTTGATATCTTCAATAGCGATTAACGGTTTTATAAGGCCAGCGCATCTATTGAGCGGAGGGGCTACTGGTGTGTCAGTGGCGATTAACTACTTAACAGGAATAAACGTAGGTCTTCTAACTTTCTTAATAAATATACCTATATTTATATTGGGATTTATTTATTTGGATAAGGAGTTTTGTATATTAAGTTTAATAAATATGGTTATATTTTCGCTACTACTAGGCTTAACGACTAATATTGGCCATTATATAAAGGTAGATGATATTATCCTTAGAAGTTTGTTTGGAGGGGCTCTGTCTGGAATAGGACTAGGTATAGTATTTAAAACAAGGGCCTCAATGGGAGGTACGGATATAATCTGCGCTATACTTAAAATAAAGAGAAATATATCAATTAAGGATTCATCCTTGGCTATTAATTGTTTGATAGTTATAGTTGGTAGTTTTCTATTTGGACTTAGACTTGGATTATATACTCTTATAAATTTCTTTATGAGCGCAAATTTCATGAATATTACAAAGGATATGCTAAACTCACAGAAGAATATATTTATTTTATCAAAGTACACAGAGGAAATAGCGAACACTATTATGAGGGACTTAGTAAGAGGAGTCACATATATACATGCAGAAGGTGCGTATACAAATAGGCAAATGAAGATGATATATTTGATAGTATCTACTGAAGAAATACCAATTATAATGGATATAATAGACAAATACGATAAAAAGGCCTTTGTCTCAGTAACTGATGTTATCGAGGTAAGAGGTAGGGGATTTAAACCAAAACAATACTGATGAGTTTTTGTATATTTTACAAAAATGTTAGGGCATTGATGAAAATGTTCAATACACTATCTTAAAAATCAAATAAAATACTGTAAAATAATGTATTCATGCTATATAATAGAATAAGAGGTTTTGAATACATAATTTCGAGGAGGGAGTATGTTGGGTTCGAATAATGATTATATAGAGGTATACAGAAAGTATATGTCTGAAATTAATTATATAAACAAAAGCATAAGAGCATTTAAACTAAAAAAATCTAGGATTATTAAAAAGGAAATCTTTGCTAGTCATGATGAGGTCGTAAAACTTGAAAAATCACTTTACGACAGATTTTCTGATTCTAAATACGTTGCTGATGATGTAAATAAAAATAAAGATAAATTAAAGAGTGAAGTTAATGATATAACTAAGGATATTGAGGGAGAAGCAACATCTAAAACTGATGGAAGTATAGTTGAAGGAAATAGCATTGACAATAGTCAAAAATCAATAGAACTAAATAGTATAGAAAATACTAATGATATTATTGACGATAATTTAAGTTCTTCTCTTTTTTCAGATGAAGCTGATGATTTTATACTAGATAAGCTAGATATTATTGGAGCAGAGGATTCCAAAAATTTAGATTCAAGGGAAAAAATACAGTCATCTAATGATTCTACAATAGAAGATGTAGATTTAGATGATAACCTTATTGACACAGATATTATCGATGATGAAAATTTGTTTACAAATGAGGACTTAGGGCTTGACGATGAAGTTATTAATCCTGACTTACTAACTGAACAACTAGATAGCGAAAAAAATATAATAGAAATAGAAGATATCGATAGTGATGTTATCGATGGTTACGAATTAGACGGAGATACTTTAGGTAGAGGAACTGACTTAAACATTCAAAGTAAAAGAGAGTACACTGCAGATCATAAACCAGTGATTGATTCATCTTTAGTAAACGAAAAAATATATGAATTCACTAATGGTGACGTTTATATAGGCGCAATAGTTAACGGAAATATGGATGGAATGGGTTCATATATATTCGATCCTAAGCAAGGACTAGATACTATGGGAAATGTTGAGTATATAGGAGAGTTTAAAGATAATATAAGAGAAGGTGGGGGAACTTTCATTTATAAGAATGGAAATGAGTACATAGGTAATTTCTCAGATAATATCTCCAATGGTATAGGAAGAATGAAATATAAAAATGGAGATGAATACCTTGGTCATTGGAAAAATGGAAAAAAAGATGGCCATGGAATATACACATGGAGAGATGGCTCAATATATATAGGAGATTTTTCAAATTCTAAGATGCAAGGCCATGGTATTTGTTATGACAGTAATGGTGATCTAGTATACGAAGGCGAATGGAAAGACAATCTATTAGACGGTCGTGGTATTTACATTTGGGATGATGGCAAATACTATGAAGGTGAATTTAAAAAGGGAAAAAAACACGGCGATGGTAAGTTTTATGTAAATGATGAACTTATTTTTGAAGGAAGTTGGAGACAGGATAAGCCATACGTGTTTAATAAAAGCTTTGAGGAACTATTTAAACTCTTAGCTGAATAACAAATAAAAGTATGGGTAATTATAGAGTGTTGATTACTCTAGAAATGAGTGGTTTGTTTTTACTTACCACTCTTTTTATATGTTGGAAATTTTAAATCAAGTATTTTATGGTAACTTTTTTGTCAAATGATTTTACATAAGGAATACCAAAGTTACCAACGTATAATAACTATGTAGGACTTTTTTTGAAATTTATATTGAAAAAATTATTCTATGAGTTATAATAGTAATGTTGCATTAATTTTTAGATGGGTGATTTGATGAGAGAATTCAATGATGTAATTGAAGAAGTAAAATTTAAAGCGGATATAGTTGATGTCGTATCTGACTATGTAAGGCTCAAGCCTTCAGGTAGTGGATATGTTGGGCTATGTCCTTTTCACAGTGAAAAAACACCTTCTTTTCATGTAAATCAAGAAAAACAAATTTATAAGTGTTTTGGTTGTGGGGCAGCCGGAGATGTTCTAAATTTTATCATGAACATCGAAAATCTTGAATTTATCGATGCCCTTGAAAATATAGGTAAGAGATACGGAATAAATGTAGATATCCTTCAAAAAAACTTTAATAAAGACGATTATGAAAAATATCAGCGTTATCTTGAAATATACAGGGAGGCTGCTAAATTTTACTATATAAATCTCAGACATACCGATAATCCAGCCATTCAATATATCGAAAAAAGGGAGCTGAAAGAAGAAACCCTAAAAAATTTCGGGATAGGATATTCACCAAATTCATGGAGTACTACATATGAATACCTTAAAAATAATGGATTTTCTGATGAAGATATCGAAGTGAGTGGAATATGTAAAAAAACTCAAAAGGGCAATTTTTACGACGTTTTTAGAGGTAGGCTGATGTTTCCGATTTTTGATTATAGAGGACGAGTCATCGCTTTTGGAGGTAGGCAAGTCGAAGATAGTGACGATAAGAAATCTCCAAAATACTTAAACTCTCCAGAAACTAGATTTTTTAATAAGAGAAACAACCTTTATGGTTTGAATTTAGCTAGAAAAAATATCAACAAAAGGACTCTTATTCTAGTAGAAGGATATATGGATTTAATCAGCATGTATCAGGCGGGGTTTAAAAATGTAGTAGCAACTCTAGGAACTGCACTTACTCAAAACCAAGCGTCATTAATTAATAATTACGCTGACACGGTGATTATATGTTATGACTCTGATCAGGCTGGAAAAAATGCTGCAAGAAGGGCAATTGATATACTCTTTAGAGCAAATCTCTCAATAAAGGTTATGCATATGACCGATGCTAAAGACCCAGATGAATACATTAAGAAGTTTGGATCTGAGAGATTTGAAAGATTAATAAAAGAAGCCGATCATTATTTAAAGTTTATTATAGACATATGTTCTGAACAATATGATCTAAGTAATGACGATGAAAAAATTCAATTTATAAGAAAGGCAGGAGATGAGTTGTCTAATTATGCTTCTCCTGCAGAAAAAGAAATATATACTAACTATATTGCTAAGTATACAGGAATTGAGACTAATACGGTTGAATTAGAAATCACTAGATCAAAGGAGAAAAACGAAAATTATCTTTCTTTAAATAATACTGAAATTGGTAGAGGAAGTAATTTTGTAAACAGAGCTTCCATTAAGAAAAACCGTAGATTTAATAGTAAGGGTAATGCTAGTATATCTAGTATATCTAGAATATCGTCAGATGCATCCCCGGTATTAAAAAAGAGTAGTTTTAGTCCAATAGACATTGAGATCTTAAGGATAATGATGGATGATGAAAATATGAAAAGTGAAATTGCACTTAACTCATCAGACGCTTATTTCGGATCTAATTACAGCAAAAATCTATATAATTTTCTACTAAATGATAAAAACTTGGGTATAAACTCTATAGACAAACTAGGCGAAGAAGGTTATAGTGAAGCTTTCTTAAGAGAGCTTAAGTCTTTTGAGTTTAATAAAAATCGTGTTAATGAATCATATGTACTTTCACTTTTATCTAAGCAGAAGGAAAGTTATATCAGATCAGAAATTAATAAATATTCTAATCTTCAAAGCGAATTAGAAGATAGTTTAAAAGTAAAAAAAGATAAGGGAGTCGAGGATAGGCTTATGGAAATTGTGTTCAAGATTATCGAGTTGAACAAGGAATTGAAAAAAATCTAGGAAGGGAGGTAATAGTTATGCAAGGAGAAGAACAAAGACAAACACTAAATGAGAGGTTAGAAGCTTCTGGTCTTGTAGAAAAAGGCAGAAGAGAAGGCGTACTGACTATTGATGAAATAGATCAAGCGCTTAATGAATCTGACTTCGATAAGGAAATAATCGAAAATTTATATAAAACTTTAGGTAATATAGGGATTGAAGTAGTCGAGAAAAAAGAAGTAAAAAAGGATCTTAAGCTTGAAGAAGATGAAGATATGGAATTTGCTGATGTCGATATGGACATTGACAATAAAAAAGACGACGATGATTTAGAAGATGAAGATTTATCTAAGATAGATCTATCTGTGCCAAAGGGTATAAGCATTGATGACCCTGTTAGAATGTACCTAAAAGAAATCGGAAAGATACCTCTACTTAAACCACACGAAGAGGTTGAATATGCAAAAGCTATGGACGGAGGAGATCCATATGCGAAACAAAAGCTCGTTGAAGCAAACCTAAGGCTTGTAGTCAGCATTGCTAAGAGATACGTAGGTAGAGGAATGTTATTTCTAGACTTAATCCAAGAAGGAAACCTAGGTCTAATTAAAGCTGTAGAAAAATTTGACTATAAGAAAGGATATAAGTTCTCAACTTATGCAACTTGGTGGATAAGGCAGGCTATTACCAGGGCTATAGCAGACCAAGCTAGAACTATAAGAATTCCTGTCCATATGGTTGAGACTATAAATAAATTAATCAGAGTATCAAGGCAATTGTTACAGGAGTTGGGTAGAGAAGCTAAACCTGATGAAATCGCGAAAGAAATGGGATTATCAGAAGAAAAAGTAAGAGAGATTATGAAGATAGCTCAAGATCCCGTATCTCTTGAAACTCCAATTGGTGAGGAGGAAGATTCTCACTTAGGAGATTTCATACCGGATGAAGATGCACTTGCTCCTTCTGAAGCAGCAGCCTATTCGCTTCTTAAGGAACAAATTGGGGAAGTTCTTGATTCTATTAACGAAAGAGAAAGAAAAGTACTTCAGCTAAGATTTGGACTTGATGACGGAAGGGCCAGAACTCTTGAAGAAGTCGGAAAAGAGTTTGAAGTAACCAGAGAAAGAATTAGACAGATAGAGGCAAAAGCCTTAAGAAAACTAAGACATCCTAGCAGATCAAAAAAATTAAGAGATTATTTGGATTAAAATTCGTCTTTGACGAATTTTAATCTTTATAGGGGGTAATGTGCCATGTTAAAGCTTGGAAATAGATTAAAAAAAATAAGCGAATATGTCGATAAGGGCTCATTGGTCACTGATATAGGAACAGATCACGGATATATACCAGCATATTTAATACAGGAAAATATAATTTCTAAAGCCATATTATCAGATATTAATGAGGGTCCTATAGAAAATGCCAAATCCACTTTCATAGAAAATGAAATATATGATAAGGGTAAATTTTATTTGAGTTCAGGACTAAAAAATATCGGAGATGACGAATTAGATAATGTCATAATTGCTGGAATGGGCGGTTTAATGATAATGAAGATATTAATGGAGGATTTTGAAAAGGCAAAGAAAATTAATAAGCTAATTCTCCAACCTATGCAAAATAAAAAGGAACTTAGGGAATTTCTATTGACTAATGGATTTGATATAGTAGATGAAGCTCTAGTATCAGAAGGCAGACATATATATGAAATAATTATATGTAGATATGATTCAGTGGTCAGATATTCAGATGACATCGTCAACGAATGTGGCTATAAACTTCCATTTAAAAAAGATAGGCTTTTTGTGGATTTTATTGAACAAAAAATTTCGTCAGTAAAAACTGCAATGGCAGGACTTATGAGGTCAAACTCCGAGGATAATGAAGAAAAGATCTTGGACTACAAGGAAAAACTTGAAAAATACAATACTTTATTATCGAATCACGAGAGGATAATTAATGATGAAGAGTATAAAAATGAAGATTTAGGAAAAGTTTCAGTAAAAAATATACTAAACATTTTGGATAAAAAATATCCTTTAAGGTATGCCTACGAATGGGATAACTGTGGCCATCTAATTGGAGATCCTGAGAAAATGGTAAATACATGCTTGACCACTTTAGAGATTACTGATGAGGTAATAGATGAAGCTGTTGAAAATAATATCGACCTTATCATTTCCCATCATCCAGTGATTTTTTCTGGTATAAAAAAATTGTCTTTCGACGATCTAAAAGGTAGACACTTAATAAAGTTGATAAAAAATGATATTGATGTAATCAGTCTTCATACTAATTTCGACATTGCTGAAGACGGCCTTAACGATTCTTTTGCTAAATTAATTGAACTCAGAAATATAAAAATCCTAGATGTCATCGGTGAGGATGATAAATGTCCATATGGAATGGGCAGGGTTGGAATATTAGAAAATTCTATGAGTTTAAAAGAATTGGGAGAGAGGCTAAAAACATTGTTAAATATTGACTCCGTTAGAGTTGTAGGAGACTTGGATTATGAAATAAATAAGGTTGCCATAGTAACAGGAGCTGGTTCTGAATACTACACTATGCTAAAGGATACGGATATTGATGTACTAATAACTGGTGATCTTAAATACCATACTGCTCAAGATGCACATTCTGATGGAATTAATATAATAGATTGCGGACACTTTGGTTCTGAGGATAATTTTAAGTCGATTTGTGCAGAATTTTTAAGGAGTAATGGTATACAAGTCATGGAGTCGAGAATAAACATTAATCCGATGCATACAATTTAAGTTTAAAAACGGAGCCAATATAAATTCAACAAAATATAAAAAATTACTAATCTTTTTTTAAAAAGTGTTGACATTTATATAAAATTTGTGATAATATTGAGTCAAGTTAATAAGTCCTGTGAGGATAGGTAGTAGATTTTCAAGAATCAATTACAGAGAGCGACGGTAGGTGAGATGTCGACAAGAAGTGAAGATTGAATGGGTCTCTGAGGAGTAAATCGAAAGGAAACGAGTAGACTTTACCGGTTGGCACACGATACGTGAACAGGGTATGTTAGTACCCGATAGAGATATATGACATTGTCATATAAATTAGGTGGCATCGCGAGTAACTTCGCCCTATGTTAGGGGCGGAGTTTTTTTATTTATGTGGGCTATTTAGACTTATTAACAATATTTACAAAAATTGGAGGAAGAAAAATGAGAAATCAAAAAACAAAAAACATGATTATCAACGCAATTTTATTAGGTATTGGTTTAGTTCTAAATAGCATTATCCCAGCTTTTGGACTACCAATTACACCAGATCTACCACTGGCTATGCTATTTATTATTATGGTACTAAATAGAGAAGATTACGCTACTTGTCTGATAGCCGGTATTATTACAGGTATATTTACAGCATTGACTACAAAGTTTCCAGGAGGACAACTTCCTAATTTCTTAGATAAGCTGATCACTGTAAATGTTATGTTCATTCTTATGAAAGCTATGTTTATGACATCACCTATCTCAAAGATTTCTGGAATAAAAAGAGATATGATCGTACTAGGAATTATGTTAATAATTGGAACATGTGTAAGTGGAACACTATTTATTTCAATCGCCAAGGTTATGGTTGGATTACCGGGTGGTGCTTCATTCGTTGCTTTATTCGTAGCCGCAGTGCTTCCAGCCATGGTAGTAAATCCGATATTTGGAGTTTTTCTATACAGGGTAATATTGACTGCTTTGGTAAGAGGACAGTTTAGAAACGTAAAATAATATATGAATATGAGAAGTTAATCTCAAAACCTTACAAAAAGGCTAAACTCAAATTTACTACTTTGAGTTTAGCCTTCTTAAGTTATTTTATATTCATAAGTTTATAGTTATGCTGATAATCTCGAATTGTGAAATCTTTTTTGAAGTTTCTCTGTACCCCTTGCAGTTGGTCTTTTAAGAAGTACGTACATAAATAGGAAGGCCACAGTTATTAAAAACATCATTAACACGTCGTGGACTAAATTCTTCATATATATACCTGCTATCGTCTCTCTCAATAGACCTATGGAGTAAGTAAATGGGAGTAGTGGGCTTAAAAACTTAAATAGTCCTGGGACAACCTGTATTGGATATGTACCTCCTGAACTTCCTATCTGTAATACTAGCATTATTATTGCAATAGCCTTACCAATATTTCCAAAAAGAGATACCAGTGAGTAAATTATTATACAGAATACTATAGAAGTGTATACAGATGCCAGTATAAACAAAATCGGATGCTCTACAGTTATCTTAAGTACAAATAAATCTCCAATAGCACATATTGCAGCCTGAAGTATACCGATCAAAAGGTATAGATACATTCTTCCTAAAAATATCTCTGACGCTCTAAACTTATCTTTAGTAGATATACCAATAACAGCACTTAGTAAAACTATACCAACCCAACAAGCTAAGACGGTATAAAATGGTGACATCGCAGTACCGTAATTTTCAATATGGTATATGCTTTTAGACTTCAAGTTAACCGGATTTTTCAAAAATTCAGCCCTTTTATACACATCAAACTGAAGTACATCACTAAGGGTTTTTATTTCATCGCTTGAAAGTAGCTTTTCCATATCTGAAATTGATAAATCTAGTAACTCTTTGGTTACAGGTAACTGAGATCTTATATTATCTATCTTCTCTGATGTTTTTCTGTTTACGTTTGGAGCCTGATCCATAACGGTCTGTAGAGCAGGGCCTATCTTAGAAGCCTTATCTAAAGCGGCTTGGGCATCTTTACTCATTTTTACAGTAGATGCGTTCATGCTATTTAACACAGGAGTAAAATCATTTCTAAAGTCAGAACTAACCTGAAAAGCCTGATTATTTATGTCATTTAAAGCTGTTTGTAGGTTGCTAAGAGTATCAGATGAGTTTGCACTTGCTCCTGATACTTCCTCTTTAAGCGCGTTCAAGGTGTTAATCGCTCTGTCTATACTTGAAGATAAGTTTTCATGTCTATTTATCAATTTTCCCGTTACCCTATTTGGAAAAAATGAATTAACCGATTTATAAAAATTAAGTATCGACTGATTGATACTTTGCATACTGCTCAGCTTATCACCCAGGTTATTCATAATATATATTGACTCCGTACTTCCAGTATCTATCATAGATTTCATATTGTTTAAAAACCCGACGCTAGAAGAGGAAATAGCTCCGAGGGTAGACAAATCCCTATCGACGAGATTTTGAATGTTTTTCACATTAGAATCCATTTTTTCGACGGCGTTATTTACCTGTGTAGCCATATTTTTAGCGTTATCGATTTTAGACTGATATTCACCTAAATTTATAGGTTTCTTATTGATATTTGAAGTGACATCACTACCGTAGTTTTTTAAATTACCAAGGCTGACGTCAATATCATCAATGTTTTTTCTTAAGTTCTTTAATGACTCGTATATTAGGTTTAGTTTGGGAACGCTCTGATTAAAAGCATATCCAGCGATAGAACTACCAGACAATACCTTGTTTACTAGGACGCCGACGACTTCCTCGTTAATCTTATTCTTTATGGTATCGGCACCTTTTTCTGTGAATTTAGGGGCTATTGCGTTTATCTTTTCGTTTACTACATAATCCAAATTGGCTTGCCTTACATCTTTTGCGAGAATAGATGAGATATCTTTAGAAAAATTTTGAGGAATGAGTATATATGCATATACCTCCCCAGTATTAATTCTTTCGATCGCATCCTTCTTACTTAAAAACTGCCAATCAAAATTATTATTTTTCTTTAAATTTTCCTCAAGAAGATCTCCAGCATTAAATGATTGATTCATTACCTCCGCACCCAAGTCTTCATTTACTATTGCTATCTTAAGATTTGCCGAATTCTTATATGGATCCCATGATGCATATATATTAAACCATGCATAGAAAGAGGGGAGTACACAAAGTCCTATCATAATATACAAGACTACCTTGTTTGAGATTAACTCCTCAACGTCTCTTTTAAACACAGTTATAGAATTTCTTATGTTGAAATTTTTTATATCTTTTAAAATGTATCTCAAGTTATCACCCCTATTCTTATATAGTATATCACAGAATTACTATCAATATAAATCAATCCAATAAAATACACAAAAAATGATTTCAAAAAAAATGGTATTATTTTTGTTTTGTTTTTGAAGTTGCTTAATTAATGTGGTATAATATTGGTGTAAAAAGTACTTATCAAGGATGCGAAGGAGAGGTGATAGCATGAGAAAAAGAACCAGACTTGCTAAAGATATAATTGACTTAATGTTAAACGTACTACCTGATTTAAATGAAAACATTTTTTATCGTTATATCAAGCATTTTGTAGAAGATAAAGATATTAATAAGACACAACTTAGGTGTTTGCTTTATCTAAATAATTATGGTGTTGATAATATGAGTACCCTTTGTTCAAAACTCAATGTTGAAAAGGGAAGTATTACATCCCTAGTGGATGATTTAACTAAAAAAGGATACGTACTTAGGCAGAGGGATGAAGTTGATAAAAGAAGATATAGTTTAATTATAACCGATCCAGGTAAAGAACTTACCGAAAAATTCCAGGTAGAATACACTGGCTACTTAATAAATAAACTTGAAAGACTAACGGCAAAACAAGATAGAGAAATTCAAGATGCTATTAAGAAGCTAAGACTGCTACTTAAGTAAACGCTATATATTATATTAATACACGTATGTTTAATAGATATGTCGGGTATTAAATTTGTTTGGTTTTAGCACTGTATTAATAATAATCCTTGATAGAAAATGGTAAATACAGTAATATCAATAAAAAATGGAAGCTATATTTTATAGCTTCCATTTTTTTTATGATTTAGTTGCAAAAATTTAATTTGAAATTATGAACTTACAAAAGTATTATTTTTTAATTTCCATATACTTCTTAAGACCATCTGCTAGAGTTTTAGCTGCCTTTAGAAGATCTTCTTCCTTGAATATATATGCTAATCTTACTTCATCTTTTCCAAGACCTGGAGTAGCGTAGAATCCTTCAGCAGGAGTTACCATTACTGTTTCTCCATCCTTATTGTATTCTTCAAGCATCCAGATAACAAAGTCTTCTGCGTTTTCTACAGGAAGTTTAGCTAATATATAGAATGCTCCTGTAGGTTTTTCACATATAACTCCATCAACTTTCATCAATTCGTTATATAAAACGTCTCTTCTTCTCTTGTATTCGTCATTTACTTCTTTGAAGTAAGATACTGGAGTCTTATAAAGCTCAGCAGCTCCTAGTTGCTCTAGAGTAGGAACACAAAGTCTTCCTTGGCAAAGTTTTAGGATTTGAGCGATAAGTTCTTTGTTCTTACAAGCTATAGAACCTATTCTCGCACCACAAGCTGAATATCTCTTAGATACAGAGTCTATTATTACAACTCTATCTTGTACGCTTTCGATATTTCCAAATGAAGTATATTCTAGTCCATCGTAAACAAACTCTCTGTATACTTCGTCAGCAATTATCCATAGATTCTTTTCTTTTGCTATTTCAGCTATCATTTCTATTTCTTCTTTTGTATATACTGTACCAGTTGGATTTCCTGGGTTAGAAAGTAGGATAGCTCTTGTTTTATCGTTTACTTTAGAAAGAACAACATCTTTTGATGGTAGGTGGAAACCTTCTTCAGCTTTAGTTGTAACAGGGTTTATCTCTACGTTTACACATTGAGCAAATCCGTTATAGTTAGTGTAGAAAGGCTCAGCTACAAGAATATTATCTCCTGGGTCACAAACAGCCATCATTGTGAATAGTAGCGCTTCTGAACCACCATTTGTAATTAGAAGCTCATCCTTTTCAAAGTTCATATCATAAGTCTTGTAATATGCTTGAAGTGCTTCAAGTAATTCTGGCATACCTTCAGATGTTGCATAAGCAAGAACCTCTTCATTGAAGTTTTTTACTACATCATAAAATCCATCTGGAGTTTTTATGTCTGGTTGACCGATATTTAGGTGATATACCTTTATACCATTTTGTTTTGCTTTTGTCGCATAAGGTACAAGCTTTCTTATTGGAGAAGCTTGCATTGAACTAACTCTTTTAGAACAATTCATAATTTTACCTCCAAAAAAATAACATATATTGCGGAACGATTTCCTTACTTATATAATAACACAAATTTGATAAATTGTCGATAGTAGTTAATTATTTGTTTATTATAACCTAATATTATTAATATAATATTACACATTTATTAACCATTTGAATAAAATCAGAAAATTATTTGAATATTTTTCTGATTATTAGAAATAAATTAATTAAATATTAACATAGTGTAGTGTGATATAACATATGTTACAGAAAAGCATAAAAAAAGAGGAACTCTC
>JASBZE010000025.1 GCA_029983575.1 Peptostreptococcaceae bacterium | reverse complement strand
AAAAACTGTATTTTTTTGTGGTAGGTGTAACATATGTCTTGACAACTAAGAGTTAATTTAAGATAAATTTTCAAAAAAGGGTGGACGAGTAATTGACTTAGTGGTAATATATAAGATATATATCGAAAACGTTGAGAAAGACTAGTAGACAGTGAAAACTATTCAGAGAGTGGACGGATGGTGTGAGTTCACTAGGGGGCTGTTGAATCTACTTTTGAGTTTTGTTAACAGCAGACGTAAGACCTGCGTTAAAGGTTAGAGGTGGATGTTTATAACATCAACTAGGGTGGCAACGCGGATGTAGATTCCGTCCCTTACTGGGGGACAGGAGTCTTTTTTTATATTTATTTTTATTACTAGGAGGATATTATGCTAGATATTAAGAGGATTAGAGAGAATTTGGATGAAATCAAAAAGGCTATGGAAAGAAGGGGAGAAAAAGAGTTCGACCTTGATGCAGTAGTGGCACTTGATGATAAGAGAAGAGAACTTCTAAAAGAGGTTGAGGTTTTAAAAAATGAATCAAATGTTGAGTCAAAAAAAATCCCACAGCTTATAAAAGAGGGTAAAGACGTAACTGAAGACAAGGCTAAGCTTAAGGAGCTTTCAAATAAAATAAAAGAATTAGACGAAAAGGTCAGGGAAGTTGAAGGGGAGCTTGAATATACTCTTATGAGAATTCCTAATGTGCCACATCCTGACGTTCCACAAGGAGAAGACGACTCAGAAAATATTGAGTATAAGACATGGGGAGAAATTCCTAAGTTTGATTTTGAAGCTAAGGCTCACTGGGATATAGGTACTGACCTAGGTATTTTAGATTTTGAGAGGGCTGGTAAGATTACTGGATCAAGATTTACCCTATATAAGGATAAGGGAGCTAGACTTGAGAGATCTCTTATTAACTTCTTCTTAAACACTCATACAGCAGAACATGGGTATACTGAGGTATTGCCACCATTTATGGCTAATTCAAACAGCTTTATAGGCACTGGACAATTGCCTAAGTTTGCTGAGGATATGTTCAAAGTTGACGATACAGATTATTTCTTAGTTCCAACTGCAGAAGTTCCTGTTACCAATATCCATAATAATGAGATACTGATGGCAGAAGATCTTCCAATTAAATACTGTGCATACACTCCTTGTTTTAGATCTGAGGCTGGTTCTGCAGGAAGAGATACGAGAGGACTTGTAAGACAACACCAATTTAATAAGGTTGAATTAGTTAAATTTGTACTTCCTGAAACTTCTTATGATGAGCTTGAATCATTGACAAAAAATGCTGAGAGGATGCTAGAGCTTTTGGGACTTCCATATAGAAGAGTTATCATATGTACTGGAGACCTAGGATTTACAGCAGCATTTAAGTTTGACCTAGAGGTTTGGATGCCAAGTTACGGAAGATATGTAGAGATATCATCTTGTTCAAACTTTGAGGATTTCCAAGCTAGAAGAGCTGGAATTAGATTTAAGAGGGATAAGGGAGCAAAGGCAGAGTTCGTTCATACTCTAAATGGTTCTGGACTAGCTGTAGGTAGATGTGTTGCGGCTATTTTAGAAAACTATCAACAAGCTGATGGAAGTGTTGTAGTTCCTGAGGTGTTGAGACCATATATGGGCGTTGATGTGATTAAATAATTTAATATTTAGGTTTTATTTCTCCAATTCATACGTAGAAGTCGGAATGATAGGTCTGACTGTATGGATTGGAGATTTTTTTGTATTGCACTATTACATCTTGCATTTAATTAGTGCAACATTATGTGATGGACGTGACTTTTTTAACAATATATAATATAGTTAACTTAAAGTTGAGGTGATGATATGAAAGATAGGAAAAATAAGCTGCTCAAGTTTTTGACGCTTCAGAATAAATATATAAATATAGATTTTATCGCTAAGACTTTTGGTGTGAGTGTTAGGACTATAAAGAACGATCTCAAAGAGTTAAGACCGATACTAGATTCTCAGGGATATAACCTGATAACTAAAAGGGGTGTTGGGATTAAAGTTATAAAGGTCAAAAATAATAGTCAGGCATTAGAAAAAGAATTCGTTAGAGATAATATTGAAGAGGATACTTACCTAACGGACTTAATGAGTTATTTACTAGATGTAGATAGTACAAGTATTAATTATATGTCAGAAAAATTTTATGTGAGTAAATCATCCATTACTAATGATATTGAAAGGATAAAAAAATTGATTTTTGATGATTTCAATATTGAGCTAAATATCGATGAATTAGGGGTAAAGGTTGTAGCGGATGAATTTTATAGACAGCAGGCATTGGCTGAAATAGATAGACTAAGATCACAGAATTTTCTTGATTATGATGGCAAAATTAATTATCTCAGAGGAAAATATGGGAAGACTACTGATTATGTATTAAAAATATTGTCTGAATATGGCATAACTATATCAGATGCTGAGTCTCTAGATCAGTATTTTCACACACTATCATTAATAATTGTTTTGGTTGAACGATATAAAAAGGGTAAGGTTTTAGGAAATTATAACAATACAAAGCAATCACATGACAGTAAAGGATACATGATAGCTAGTGATATTAATATAGTATTTGACGTGGGTATGGGGGAACAGGAAGCAAGCTATATAACGGACATACTTATATCAGATAAATTTGATAAATTAAGTAATGCTGAAAATATAGAAAACAAGAGGATATTTATGCAGTTTGTGAGTCAGACTCAATCAGCTCTGGGAACCGACTTATACAGTGATGTCAATTTAATGAATATGCTTTCTATACACTTTAATTATATGATGCATAGGATTGTCAATAATATTAAAGTTAAAAATTCTCTGGCTTCAGATGTTTATGATAATTACAGATTTATTTATGATTTAGTGTGGTTGATTATGGAGCCGCTTCTAAATGAAGAGGGATATTCTGCAAATTATGATGAAATTGGATGGTTAACCATATATATTCAGGCTCATTGCATTAGTCAGGTCGAAGGGAAAAAAATACTTCTTATATTCAAGGGGAGTAAGTCCACTGGTATGTTGGCTAAAAAAAGAATTAGCAATTCCATAGCGCCAAACGACGTCATTTATATGGTATCAGATACATTAACGGATACGGAAATATTAGATGACTATGATTTTATAATTTCCATGTCAAATATAGGCATTGAGCCAAACGAAAAAGTTGTATATATATCATCTTTAGTAAGTGATAGTGATATGAAAAACATAATGGATGCATATATTTCATACTTTAAGTCTGAAGCTTTAATCAATGGTAACTCACACAGCACAAAAGTTTTAGATATATTCGATATGTGTGAACCAGAAAATATGTTATTGCTTGATGAAGATAGCATGGAAGGCGTCTTGAGTAAAATATGTGATAGAGCAATTAGTAAAAATATAGTACAAGAGGAATTTTACCAGAGCGTTATAGATAGAGAAGCTTTAGCGCCAACATTTCTAAAAAACAATATAGCTTTTCCTCATGGTAGTTACAAATACGTAAATGAGTTTTGTATTTTTTTGGCTAGAAATAAAAAAGCAATATCATGGGGAGGAAATAAAGTAGACTTTATAATTTTAATATGTGTGGATAAGAAGAACCTTAAAATAGCAAGAGATCTTTTTAAAAATGCATATTATATTATAGATAATAAAGACGAAGCAATTTATTATTTTGAATTGTTGAGAAAGGAGGGAAAGAGAATTGATTAATAATGAACTAATTTTATTAAATCAGAACTTCAAATCGAAGGAGGATATAATCAGGAAGATAGCAGATCAAGCAGAAATGATAGGCAAAATATCCTCTAAAGATAAGTATCTAGAAGCTGTATTTGAAAGAGAAAGTTTAATATCTACTAGTGTTGGCTATGGGATAGCTATTCCACACGGGAAATCTGAAGCTGTAAATGAAGATTTTTTAGGATTTTGTAGGCTAGATGAGCCTATAAAATGGGACGAAGAAGAAGGTGAAGTAGATTTAGTGTTTCTAATGGGAGTTAGCACAAAAAGCGGTAATGATCAACACCTTAGATATTTAGCTATGATTAGTAGAAAACTTATGAATGAAGACTTTAGAAATTCTCTAAGAAATGCTGATTCAAAAGAACAGATATATAATTTGCTGAATAATATAATGAGCTCAGATTCTTAATATTAAACTGCGTTCTTTATAGATTCAATAGAATATTAGCTTAATAAAAAAACTAAATCAATTTAAAATTACTTTAATTAATGGAGGTATTATAATGAAAATTTTAGCGGTTGCAGCATGCACAGTAGGAATTGCACATACTTATATGGCTCAGGAAGCTATAGAACAAGAATGTAAGAAGAGAGGATTTGACGTTAAAGTTGAAACTCAAGGTGGTTTAGGAATAGAAAATGAGATAGAAGAAGATGAAATAGAAGAAGCGGACTTTATACTAATGGCGGTATCTGTCGGTATTGAGGGAGAAGAGAGATTTGAAGAAAAAGAAGAAGAGGGGAAAATTCTAACTGTAGATCCATCAGAGGTAATAAAAAATCCTGTGGAAGTTATAGATAGATTAATTTCACTGTAGGAGGATAATTTATGAAAAATGTAGTTAATGATTTAAAAAAGGCTTTTAACACTGGTGTGTCATATATGATGCCAGCAACTGTAGCCGGAGGTATATTTCTAGCTATTGCTCTCGCGACTGGACAAGCGGGCAAAGAGGGTATGGTCGTAAATAATCCTTTTTTTCAAAACTTGTTGACTATTGGATCTGCTGGTTTTGCTATGATGATTCCTATGCTTGCTGGGTATATTTCATACTCTTTGGCAGGAAAACCAGGTTTGGTACCGGGTATGATAGTAGGATATATTGCTAACCAACCAATAGGACCTGAAAAAGTTCAAACAGGTTTCTTAGGTGCCATGATTTTAGGTATTATAGCAGGTTATATAGCTAGATATATAAAAAAATGGAAGGTTAAATCTGAACTTAAAGCGATAATGCCAATTTTGGTAGTTCCAATACTAACAACTGGGGTAGTTGCACTATTATATATGTATGTTTTAGTTGGTCCTCTTGGATTTATAATGAAGGTGTTAGTAACTACACTTAAGAGTTTGCAAGGAGGAAATGCTTTAATTCTAGGTCTAATAATAGGTCTTATGACAGCTTTTGATATGGGTGGTCCTATAAATAAAACAGCTTCTGCATTTACACTAGCATTAATGGCTGAAGGGATTTATGGACCAAACGGAGCATTTAGAATAGCTGTTGCTGTTCCTCCACTAGCTTTGGCAATATCAACCATTGTAAGTAGGAAAAAATATGATGAAGCTGATAAAGATCTAGGAAAGGCTGCTCTTGTAATGGGACTTATAGGTATAACTGAAGGTGCGATACCTTTTGCTGTAAAAGATTTAAAGAGGGTAATTCCTGCCATTATGATAGGTTCTGCTGTAGGAGCCGGTCTAGGAATGTTACATGGTGTTAATTGCTACGTTCCACACGGTGGTCTGATAGTATTACCAGCTGTTACAGGAAAGCTGTGGTTCTTTATTGATATGATGATAGGTGTTGCAGTTTCAGTAGTATTACTGCATTTCTTAAAACCTAATTTAGAGCCAAATATAAAAAAAGCAACAAAATAAATAGAAAAAGTTTACAAAAATATAATTATATAGAGATTTTTAGCTAATGAAAGGGAATAAAGAGGTAGAATTATGAGTAATGAACTATTATCAAAACAAATTAATATTAAAAAAGCTGTCGATGCATGCATTGAGCTATCCAAAGAGGGAAAAACATCAACCATGTTAGGAATAGGACCTATGTCAGAAAACTTGATAGAGGCGAGTCTTGAACTGGCAAAAGAAATGGACTTTCCTATGATGTACATAGCTTCTAGAAATCAAGTTGATGCTGATGAGCTAGGCGGAGGTTATGTTAATGGATGGGATCAATTTAGGTTTGCAGAAGCTATAAAGCAGGTTTCATCTAGGATAGGATTTGATGGTTTGTATTATCTTTGTAGAGATCATGGAGGACCATGGCAAAGAGACAATGAAAGAAATGACCATCTTGAAACAGAGAAAGCTATGGAACTTGGAAAGCTGTCATATTTAAAAGATATCGAGGCTGGTTTTGACTTACTTATGATAGACCCTACTAAAGACCCGTTTGAAATTGGAAAAGTAATTGAATTAGATGTGGTTCTTGATAGAACTGTTGAGTTGATAGAGTACTGTGAGAAAGAAAGGAAGAGGCTAGGTCTTCCAGAGATTGGCTATGAAGTGGGAACTGAGGAAACCAATGGAGGCTTAACTTCTACGGAGATTTATGAAGTATTTATAAATAGATTACAAAAAGAGCTAGAGTCAAGAGGCTTGCCTATGCCAACATTTATAGTAGGTCAAACAGGAACTCTCGTTAGAAATGGTACACAGGTTGGACATTTTGATTTCAAAAACACACTAGAGTTGGCTGAGATGGCTAGCAAGTACAGTGTGGGACTAAAAGAGCATAATGGGGATTATTTTGATGACATAACATTATTGCAACATGTACCTGCAAAAGTAACTGCAGTAAATGTAGCCCCTCAATATGGTACAGTTGAAACAAATGCTATATTGACTTTAATTGATTTAGAGAGAAAACTAAAAGAAGAAGGTCTAATCAAAGAATTATCAAAAGTTGAAGAACCAATATTAACATATGCTATCGAATCAAAAAGATGGAGAAAATGGGTTGGGAAAGATCAACAAAATTTATCTGAGGAAGAAATAAAAGCAGATAAAGAGCTAACAACTATAATTTATGATTGTGCCGGACACTATACATTTAATAACGATGTAGTTAGAGAGGGACTTGATAAACTTTATAAAAATTTAGAGTCTGTTGGCGTAGATGGTAGAAGATATGTTATTGATGCAATAAAAAAACCAATAAGGGAATATGCAGAAATTTTAAATTTAAGAGGATTAACTTCTAGAATAAAAGAAAGAGTATAATCGAAAAGAAGGCTAGACAAAACCGTCTAGCCTTCTTTTTTAAATTTACAAATATCAAAAAAGGGAACAAAAACGAATTAGCGTTAATAAGCGATGGCCTCCTCCCTGGTCATCCAGAAATGAATCCCCGTAGCTGAGTCCATCCAGCGATCTTTGTTGAAATCATCTACATGTACGTATTGACCTACTCTGTACTCAAATTCCTCGTCTATAGTAGCTAAGCCATATTCATATTCTTCGGTTTCATCAAAGGATTTAACTGCCAACACCTTTGCCTTGCTGCATCTTCCGCAGTTCATAGTTGCCGATGTCCTCATTGCATCAGCTGGAATTAAAAGTGTTGCGATTCTTTGGTTAAAACATTTTTTGTATCCGACATATGGACCTGAAGCAGGGGGATAGAGTTCAAAGAACCTCGTATTTTCATCGTATTTGACATCGGTGAGCTTGGTGTACTCCAATACTGTTGAGAATATATTAGTTCCTGAAATATCAGCATTGCTTAGGTCACAGTGCCTCATTATACATCCTTTCATTGATGAATTTTGTATAGATGTTTCTCTGAGAGAAGTTTCCGGAAATGCGGAATTATCTATTATTGAGTTATTTATTTTTGCCTTATCCAAATTAACGTTAGAAAATGTTGTCCATTCAAAGTTGATATTACCTAGGTCAAATCCAGTTAAATCAACATCTTCGATTATGCTTCCCCCTAAATCTACAAGTATTAAATTCGAGTCTTTGAGATTTTTTGCGATGTCTGTATTGTACTTCTCAAAGTTTTTTATCCTAGGTCTCAAGTTGCCGTCAGCGTTTAACTCAGCATTCTTTTTGGCGTTTTTTAAGGATACTTCCGCATTGCTATTTTCTTCATTGAAGACTATCTTTGGAAGTTTATTTCTCTCCATATTCTGTTCATTTATCGTAATGTCAAGAGAGTTATTTATCAATGAGTTTGCATTTTTCAACTTAGATCTTTCTTCATCTCTTATATTAAGTATTTTTATAAGGGCATCTAAGTTTTCTTTATTTATATTTACCTTTTCCTTATACATAATATCTCCCCCTTAATAATTTGTATATGTGCCTTTATTTTTTTTATATAAAAACTACAGCATAAATAAGTTTTATCTATATAAACAAATTATAGCATAAATAATAGAATAATAATACGATGATTATAGTGTTATAACTATCCAATTTATTACACTATGTTTGATATTCATATGATATAATCATATATAGGATTTATTTTTTTATAGGGGTGAAATTATGTTAAATATTTTGGTAGTTGACGATGAGAAGGAAATCGGCGAATTGATTGACTTTTACCTTCAAAACGACGGTTTTAATACGATAAAATTATATGACGGAGATAGCGCAATTGACTATATTAACAATAACGGCGGAGATATAGATTTAGCCATACTAGATATTATGATGCCCGGAAAGAGTGGCTTTGAAGTCCTAGCCGAAATAAGAAAGAAGTTTTATTTTCCTGTAATTATGCTTACAGCTAAGATAGCTGATTTAGATAAGATAAATGGCCTATCGCTAGGTGCGGATGATTATGTTACCAAACCTTTTAATCCCCTAGAGCTTACGGCAAGGGTAAAGGCGCAGTTGAGGCGTGTAAACAAATATAGCTCTGAGGGAAATAAGAATAAGAATTTTATTGACGCGGGGGCTTTGCATATTAATACGGATTCGAGACGTGTTTTTGTAAATGATAGGGAGATAGTGCTTACAAAGTACGAATATGATATTCTCTTATGTCTGGCAAAAAACAAGGGAAGGGTAATTTCAGCTGAGCAGTTGTTTGAATCTGTATGGGGAGAGAAGTTTTTGGATAACAATAATACTGTGATGACACATATTGCTCGTATAAGGGAAAAGATGAAAGAGGACGGTAGAAAATCAAAGGTAATCAAGACTGTTTGGGGCGTAGGATACACTATTGAAGAATAGTTATCTAAATTACATGGGTGTTAAGTTGGTGAGATTATGAAAGATTACGATGATATGAATGGCAGAGTTGATTACGAAAAAAGATATGATTATGAAAAAAGAAATGATCGCGGAAAAAACAATATAGAAAAAAATAATATTGGGAAAAGAGAGAGAAATAATTACGACAAAAATTATTTAAATAAAACTCATATCGACAGAAGTAGCAAAAAGAGAGAATTCAATAGGTTTGTTCCAGAGCTAAAGCCGGAAAGAGAGGAAAAGGCGCCATATAGAGATTACCACGAATATTTAGAAAAGATTAAAAATAAATTTGAAGATTTCGCAAGTGAAGTATCGACAATGAATAGAGATAAGGGGAGAAGAGTAGATTTGTTGGAGAAACACAAAGATGGCGGATCTAGTTTTTTTCCAAAGGACAAAGGCAAAATCAAAGGTAGAGTAGAAAATGAACCTAAGGGAGCTATAGATAAGGATACATATGTCAGGGGTTCAAGTAGTGAATATACTGAGGTAATAGATTTAAAACAGATACCTAATTTCGATCTAAACAAAAATTTAAGAAAAACTAGAAGGAGATACTTTGCTAAGGCCCTTATTACGATTGTAATATTTACGATTATTTATATGATTATTGCTAGAGCGGTATTTAGTGTTTTTTATGGCTCATACAATGGTCCATTTTATTTTAGTGAGGATATTTTATTGACTGGCGAGATAATAGTTTACGTACTAGTCATCCTTTTGATAATACGCAGGGCTATTTATTCTGCGTTCTCATATATTCGAGAGGTCGTCTACGCAATGGAAAAAGTTTATGACGATTCAAACAGGGCGATTGTTTTAAACAGTGATTTGAGAGAGGTTGAGTACAGGCTAAACACAATTAAGATGGAGTTAAAGGAAAGTAAAAATGCGGCGATAGATGCAGAAAAGAGGAAAAATGATCTTATTATGTATCTTGCTCACGATTTGAAGACTCCACTAACTTCAATAATTGGATTTTTGGGTATTTTAAGAGATGAGAAGATGCTTCCCGATAGTTTCAAAGAAAAGTATACTGAAATTTGTTATGACAAGGCTACTAGATTAGAGGATCTTATAAATGAGTTTTTTGAAATCACGAGATTTGGTATAAATAAAATTGAGCTTGAAAAATCGAAGGTGGATATGTCCATGATGATGGAGCAGTTTGTATCTGAGTTTGAGCCAATAGCTAGGAAAAATTCCCTCACCCTATCTTCCAGTATTGAAAAGGGCGTTAATTTGTATGTTGACGTCGGTAAGATGGAGAGGGTGTTTGATAACCTGCTTAGAAATGCTATATCATACTCTTATGATAATTCGACCATAGCAGTGAGTATGTTTACTAGAAGCGGAGAATTTTTCTTTGAGGTTTGTAATTCCGGCAAGACAATTCCTCCTGAAAAGTTAGAGAGGTTGTTTGAAGAGTTTTTTAGAGTGGATTCTGCAAGGAGTACTAAGACCGGTAACGCGGGTCTAGGGCTTACAATTTCTAAGTCTATAGTAGAAGCTCACGGAGGAAAGATTATAGCAACGAGTGAAGATGAGATTACTAAAATGAGTGTTAGACTTCCAATGGAAGCTAATAAAAGGAATAGAATTTAAGAAATAAATTAATAAAAAGAGATAAAAAAGTAAATTTAAAAAATAGATTATTAAAAATAAAATAAAAAAGAAGTTAAAGGAAGAGTTAATGAAAAAGTATTTGATTATTTACAATCCGAAGGCTGGTAAGGTAAAAAGACATCATTACCTAAAAAAGCTTGAGGAGGCTATTAAGAAAAATGGCGATGAATATCGCACGATTAAGACAAAGGAGGCATTTGATGCCTATGATGAGGTAAAAGACAATATTGAGGACTTCGACTACGTTGTAGCTGCAGGAGGAGATGGTACGATAAACGAGGTTTTAACGGGGCTGATGGAATCGTCAAAACCGGATACCCCGCTTGGGATACTGCCTATTGGTTCTGGAAACGACTCGTTTAAACTTATTGAGAAGCATATAGATGTAGATAAGGCGATTGAGATTTTGGTAGACAAAAACACCAGAAAGGTTGATATAGGAAAAAGGGTAGGAGGAAAATCCTATAAGGGGGAGTATATGCTCAACCTATCATGTATGGGCCTAGATAGTTTAGCATCTAAAAAAGCTACTAATATAAAGAAGAAACTGGGAGGTCCAATTGGATATTTTCTCGGATTACTTTACGCTTTATTCGTATTTAGAAAACTTCATCTGGAGATTGAGTTAGACGACGGCAAGATACATTCAAAGAGTGCTCTGCTTTGTTTTGGAAACGGAAGATACTACGGCGGTGGCATTAAGATTATGCCTTGGGCTAGAAATGACGACGGATATTTTCATATTTTAAACCTAGTAGATATAAACAATTTAATGTTGCTTTTTCTGCTCCCTACCTTGCTTTTAGGGGTTCATGACAAGGTTACAAGGTATGTAAAAATATATAAATCAAAGTCTATTAAGATTTCTGGACTTAAAGATGTGGATTTCAATGTAGACGGAGAAAATTACGACGATCTCGAGGAAATAGAGTACGAATGTATTGAGGGAGGGCTCAATTTAATCTCGTAAATTTATAAAAACTGTAAAAAAATCTTGACTTTAACCTTCCATTATGGTAACTTATATTGGTAATGGATTTAGGTAGGTAATAGCTACCGTATTTTTTGTTGTAGCTATATTACATATATAAATTAACACATGGAGGTGTACAGATGAGAGTTAAAGTAACACTAGCTTGTGAACAATGCAAGCAAAGAAATTACCACACTACAAAGAACAAGAAAAACAATCCTGAGAGAATTGAACTTAAGAAGTATTGTAGGTTCTGTAAAACTCACACAAACCACAAGGAAACTAAGTAGTCAAAGGACAGAGGTGTGATATTATGACAGAGGAAAAAAACGCAGTAAAAGAAGAAAAGACTTCTTTTGTAGGACAGACAAGGACAGAGCTTTCAAAAGTTACTTGGCCTACTAAGCCAGATCTTTTAAAAAAGACTGGAATTGTTCTAGGCGTTGTTATATTTTCAGCGATATTCGTTTGGATCATAGATACTATATGGTCAGCGGGTGTTGGGCTATTGCTAAAGTAGGATAGGAGGCAAGACGTGGATAACCAAAAACCTAGATGGTATGTAGTGCATACATATTCAGGTCACGAAAACAAGGTCAAGACCACCATCGAAAAAGCTGTAGCTAACAGAAATATGGAAGATATAATCGCTAGGGTAGAGATACCGGTAGAGCAGGTAGTCGAGACTACTAAGACAGGTAAGGAAAAAATCAGAGAGAGAAAGATTTTTCCAAGCTATGTACTTGTTAAGATGATAATGACCGATGAATCATGGTATGTTGTCAGAAACACAAAGGGAGTAACGGGGTTTGTAGGTCCTGGTTCAAAACCAGTTCCACTATCTGAAGACGAAGTATTAGCTATGGGAATCGACGATGACACTCAAAGATATGCTGACGGCGACATAGACCTAGAATTAGGGGATAACGTCAAGATAATGAGAGGTCCATTTAGAGATCACATAGGTAAGCTCACAGAATTAAACCTCGAAAAGAGAGAAGTCAAAATTAGTGTAGATTTATTTGGCAGACAGACTCTAGTAACGCTAGAGCTTGAAAGTATAGAAAAATTATAAGGAGGTGCACTAAATGGCAAAGAAAGTTATAGGTCAGATTAAATTGCAAATACCTGGAGGTAAAGCAACTCCAGCACCACCAGTTGGACCAGCGCTAAGTCAGCACGGTGTTAACATTATGGGGTTCACTAAGGAGTTTAACGCAAAAACAGCAGATCAAGCTGGTATGATTATTCCAGTAATAATCACAGTTTACCAAGATAGATCTTTTTCATTTATACTAAAGACTCCACCAGCGGCAGTCTTAATTAAAAAGGCAATCAACCTACAATCAGGTTCTGGAGAGCCAAACAAGAAAAAGGTTGGTAAGATTACTAAGGCTCAAGTTCAAGAAATCGCTGAGCTTAAGATGAAGGATCTAAATGCAGCTAATGTAGAATCTGCAATGAGCATGATCGCCGGTACTGCAAGAAGTATGGGTGTAGAAGTAGTTGACTAATATTTGTGATTAACTAAAATTGACGGATTGTCCGTCTTCGTATTACGTGGGAGGCTTGTAGCCGATCACCACAAGGAGGTATAAAAATGGCAAAAAGAGGTAAAAAATACTTAGAATCAGCAAAAAAAGTTGATAAGATGAATCTATATGATGCTTCAGAAGCTCTAGGACTTGTTGTAGAGCTTGCTACAGCAAAGTTTGATGAAACTGTAGAAGCACATATTAAGCTTGGGGTAGACTCAAGACACGCAGACCAACAAGTAAGGGGAGCAGTAGTTCTTCCACACGGTACTGGTAAGTCTAAAAAGGTGCTAGTTTTCGCTAAGGGTGAAAAGGCAACTGAGGCTGAAAATGCTGGTGCAGATTTTGTTGGTGCAGAAGAAATGGTACAAAAGATCCAGTCAGAAAACTGGTTTGACTTTGACGTTGTAGTAGCGACTCCTGATATGATGGGTGTTGTTGGTAGACTTGGTAGAGTTCTTGGACCAAAAGGACTTATGCCAAACCCTAAGTCAGGTACAGTTACATTCGATGTAGCTAAGGCTATAGACGAAATCAAAGCTGGTAAGGTTGAGTACAGACTTGACAAAAACAATATAATCCACATTCCAGTTGGTAAGGTAAGCTTTGGAGCAGAAAAACTTGTAGAGAACTTCACTACAGTTATGGATGCTATTATAAAGGCTAAGCCAGCTGCAGCTAAGGGACAATACCTAAAGAGCGTAGCAGTTGCATCAACTATGGGACCTGGACTTAAGATAAACCCAGCTAGAGTTAACGCTTAATAAAAAAACTGTTGACACAGGTCGATATTTTGTGATATCATTGCATATGTCGATGTAAAATTGAAGATTTACCGTAGATAGTGAGTGCCTGAGGGCTTAATATCTCACCGAGGTTTTTATATAGGAACGTCAAGGCTTTTGCTATCTACTTAGTGTGCAAAAGTCTTTTTTGTGCGGTGAATAAATAGCTTTAATTGAAGGAGGTGCACTTAGATAATGAAAAAGGCAATAGAGTTAAAGAGCCAAGTCGTAGCAGAGATTACAGACAAGCTTAACAGAGCCGCTTCTGTAGTAGTTGTAGACTATAAAGGACTAACAGTTGCTGAAGTTACAGAACTTAGAAAACAAATGAGAGATGCTGGAGTAGACTACAAAGTTTACAAAAACACTCTTGTTAGAAGAGCAGCTAAAGAAGTTGGTATAGAGCAGTTCAACGACACTGACCTAGTAGGTACAAACGCCATAGCTTTCGGTTATGACGACCCAGTTGAACCAGCTAAGATCATTAAGAATTTCATGGAGAAAGCTCCAAACCTTGAACTAAAAATGGGTGTAGTTGAGGGTGAATTCTATGATAAGGATAAGATGCTTGAAATAGCTAGCATACCATCTAGAGAAGAACTTATCGGTAAGTTACTTGGCAGCTTGAAGTCTCCAATTTCAGACTTCGTATACTTAGTTGACGCAATCGCTAAGAAGTTTGAAGAAGAAGGCGAAGGAAAAGAAGCTTAATATCTGCGTAATTGGTTAATAAATATTACGTAATTAGTAAATTTAAAAAAATATTTCAAAAAATAAACAAACTAACTTTAAAATAAACACGGAGGTGCGTAAAATGAACATAGAACAAATTTTAGAAGCTATAGAGAACATGAAAGTGCTTGAGCTTAACGAACTAGTTAAGGCAGCAGAAGAAAAATTCGGCGTATCTGCAGCTGCTCCTGTAATGGTAGCTGGTGCTGCTGGTGCTGCTGGTGGTGCAGCAGAAGAAAAAACTGACTTTGAAGTAGTACTTACAGAAGTAGGATCTTCAAAAGTTGGTGTTATCAAGGCTGTTAGAGAAATCACTGGTCTTGGACTTAAAGAAGCTAAGGCTCTTGTTGACGAAGCTCCAAAGACAATTAAAGAAAGTGCATCTAAAGACGAAGCAGAAGAAATCAAGGAAAAACTTGAAGCTGCAGGTGCAAGTGTTGAATTTAAGTAAATTAAATTTTACAATTAAAGCTAAATTGGCTTAATTAAGCCGTAATACATAAAAAAGCAGGTAAATTAGCCCCTTATAGAGGTGGGATTTACCTGTTTTTTTTATTTTAATATATTTCTGTTAAAAGTATTTGACTGTATGAGATTTGAATTAATGTTTATTTTAGGATAAAATTATATAATAAAAACCAAAAAGTGATATTAGGTAATTTTATGGAGGGTTCTATGATAGTTTTTCAAGGTGTGACAAAGGAATATGGTAGTTTTAAGGCAATAGATAATTTAAATTTAGAGATAGTTTCAGGAAAGATATTCGGTTTACTCGGTCACAATGGTGCGGGAAAATCCACTACTCTTAAGTCTTTAGTAAGTGTTATTGTTCCAGAGCACGGCGAGATTTTTGTAGATGGCTTAAATCTAAAAGAAAATAGGGATGAGATAAAGGAAAATATAGGTTATGTATCTGATTCACCTGACAAATTCCTAAAGATGGATACCGAGATGTTTTGGAATTTTATGGCTACCGTTTATGGTATAGATGAGGATGTAAAAAATGAGAGAATTTCAAAGTTCGTGGAGATTTTTTCAATGGACGACGCCATAGATAAGACCATAGGGGAGCTCAGCCACGGTATGAGACAAAAGGCCTTCGTAATAGGAGCTTTGATTGCAGATCCGAAGGTTTGGGTCTTAGATGAGCCTTTGACAGGTCTTGATCCTCAATCTGCTTATAATTTGAAGGAAATGATGAAAGAGCACGCAAAAAAAGGAAATACCGTAATATTTTCAACTCACGTCCTAGAAACTGCAGAACAAATCTGCGACAATATAGGTATACTAAAAAAAGGTAAGTTGATTTTTAACGGCACTATGGATGACTTAAGAAAGACACACCCTGGAGAGAACCTTGAGAGGATATACTTAGACATGGTAGGGGACAAAGCGAATGAAGAGGTGAGAGAAGATGAATAAAAAAGTTTTCTTTGAACTTCTTAAGATAAATCTGTTAAGTGTCAATCCGATATCGACGAAAAATCAATATAATAAATACAGAAAAAAGAGAAATAAAGTAGATAATTCATTTTACAAAAGGTTGTTTATTTTTACGGTAATAGTGCCTATGCTTATAACGACCGTCGCATATACTCCTTATACATTGTTGCTAGACTATAAGAATATGCCGATATACTTTGATACGATAGTAATATTTTGGACAATCATGGGCGCGATGTTTAACTTTGTCGGAGCATTGGAGATACTTTATGGAGGAAAGGACGCAGAGACTCTCGCGGCACTTCCGATTAAATCCGCAGATATTCTCTATTCAAAAGTAATAATGATATTTATGAGTTTATTTCCATACACATTGCCAATTACCGTTGCCTTTGCAGGATTTACTAGGGCTAATGGTTTTGGCTTAGGATCTGGGATAATTTTAGCATTATTTGGATTTTTAACAGCATCAATTATATGCTTTACGATATCATTGGTGACAGTTCAAATCGTAGCCACTTTTACTGCGGGGACTAAGTACAAGAATGCCATAAGTACAACTGTCAGCATGATAGGAACACTTTTATTCGTGGGATATATACTTTATTTCTCGACCAAAGCCAATAGGAGTATCAATATAAAAAATGATGCTAATGGAGTGTCAATTCACACCAGTACGGGGCCGATTTCAAACCTTATGTTAAATGAGAACAGGATATTTTTCTTACTTGGTATATTTACTATCTCTTTGGTAGTTATGCTAATAATAGGGGCGTATATTAAGAAAAACTATATGAATGTTCTATTTAAGATGGGAGACGGCTCTAAAGGTAGTAAGAAAATTGGAAGGTCGAAATCTAAAGGAAGACTTTCTAAAAGCTCAAATAGTAGAGGTGTTCAGGGTATAAATTCATTTTTATTCAAGTATAATGCCGGTCTTATAAATGATTCAGCAATTCTAACCTCAGTTATAACCATGGCAATACTACCTGTTATGATGCTTGGGCCAGTATCTTATTCTACCATTAAAGGGATGGGGGGAATAGGAGCGGCGGCTTCACAAATAAGGGAGATGCTAACACCAAGTTTAATAATAGTAATAGCTATAGCGTATTCGATATTATTCAGTCTGCTGTCTTCAACTGGTTTGGCGACTATGATATTTTCTTTGGAAGGATTTAATTACGAGCAGTTTTTATCTATACCGATAAAAAGAAAGGACATATTTATGTCAAAGTTAGTGTTTTCAACTGCTTTTTCGATGATTATCCCAACTATAATAGCTATTATAGCCTCAATTGTAATAAAAGCAGGGCCAATCTTACCTATACTTGCGATACTTTTTACTTTGATTATGCACATAGCTCTAAACTTCAATGGTTTATGTTTTGACTTAAAGAATTTGATATTGGACTGGACCAATATCACTGACCTAGCTAACAGGACACCAAAATGGAAGTCTATTCTAATAATTTTAATAAGTTTAGTTTTAATAATAGTCGGTGGGGTTCTATTAATGGCCGTATTCTATATTTTTTCAAAATTGACGACAGTGGTTGCTTTTTTGGTTTATATAGCAATAGTAGCTGGCCTTGTAATTCCTAAATTAAAAATTTATAGAGACTATATAAATTATAATATCTAATAAAATACTGCCAACTTATAGCATGTTTTAAGTTGGCAGTATTTTATTTTTTAAAGTAAAATTTCTATTTCTAACCTGCAACTTAAGTAATTTTCATGAATTGGCACTTTATTAAAAGTGAAACTCTTATCAAACTTAATATTCTTAAGTTCCGTAAAATTATATTCAATATAAGTAAATTTATTCGTGTTTTAGGTAAATTAATTAATGAAATTACGCGTTTTCACTTAATAAAAATTAGTTTTTTAAATGTTTGACGCGCTTTGAAATGGGTGATATAGTCAAGGTAAGAAGAAAGCTTGAGTGGTTAAAATTACTTGGATGTAGTAAAGCTGGAATAAAGAGCGTATTAAAAAGCTAGATTGAGTAGCATATTAAAAAAAGCTAGAATAAAGAGCCTAAACAGAAAACCAAAGCTAGACAAACCGCCAAGCATAATACGTGCTTTAGAAAAGCAAAAAAATAAGGAGGTAGCGAAATGAAAAAGAAATTATTAGGAATTTTAGGAGCTTTATTAATTGGTGCAGCAGTTTCAGTACCTAGTTTTGCAGAATCTAACCAATATGTTTTAGGAATGCTTGCAAACTCAGGAGATAGCAAACTTGAATGTACTAAGGTTTACGATGAGAGAATGGGCAGAGAAGTTTATGTAGCTGGTCATTTCAGAGTAGACAGTGAAAAGCAAATCAAGGTACAAGGAGATAGATTATCAAAAGTTGATGTTGACAAGTATTTTATAGTAGCAAGTATTTACTAAGGAGTTTTATATGAATAGTCACTCGTGTATTTAGGATGTCTAGGTGAGTTAATCATCGGGCATCCTTTTTTATTATAGATACTTAAGGAGGCAATTAATTATAGTAAATAAGTATTGATTTTTTTGCTGAAACATAGTAAAATACATAACATAGAGCGTAAATAACGTAATAAAAAAATATTTCAAGGAGGGACTTTTAAAATGGCTAAGGCTAAATTTGAAAGAAATAAACCACACGTAAACATCGGTACAATCGGACACGTTGACCACGGTAAAACAACACTAACTGCAGCTATAACAAAGACACTTTATGCAAAATATCAACTAGGTGAAGAAGTTGCATTTGACAAAATCGACAAAGCACCAGAAGAAAGAGAAAGAGGAATCACAATATCAACATCACACGTTGAGTACGAAACACCAAACAGACACTACGCACACGTAGACTGCCCAGGACACGCTGACTATGTAAAGAACATGATCACAGGAGCAGCACAAATGGACGGAGCTATCCTAGTAGTATCAGCAACAGATGGACCAATGCCACAAACAAGAGAGCATATCCTACTATCAAGACAGGTTGGTGTACCATATATAGTAGTATTCCTAAACAAGTGTGATATGGTAGATGACGAAGAACTACTAGAACTAGTAGAAATGGAAGTAAGAGAACTACTATCAGAGTATGACTTCCCAGGAGATGACACACCAATCGTAAGAGGATCAGCACTAAAAGCACTAGAAGATCCAAACAGCGAATGGGGAGATATAATCGTTAAATTCTTCGAAGAAATAGACGAATACATCCCAGCTCCAGAGAGAGATATAGACAAAGACTTCCTAATGCCAGTAGAGGACGTATTCTCAATCACTGGTAGAGGAACAGTTGCTACAGGAAGGGTAGAAAGAGGAGTACTAAAAGTTCAAGACGAAGTAGAACTAGTAGGACTAGCAGAAAAACCAAGAAAAGTAGTAGTAACAGGAGTAGAGATGTTTAGAAAGTTACTAGACCAAGCAGAAGCTGGAGATAACATCGGAGCACTACTAAGAGGTGTACAAAGAGATGAGATCGAAAGAGGTCAAGTACTAGCAAAACCAGGAACAGTTAACGCTCATACAAAGTTTACAGCAGAGATATACGTACTAAAGAAAGAAGAGGGTGGAAGACATACACCATTCTTCGATGGATATAGACCACAATTCTATTTCAGAACAACAGACGTAACAGGAGCTTGTAAGCTACCAGAGGGAACTGAAATGGTAATGCCTGGAGATAACGTAACAATCGAAGTAGACCTAATCAACTCAATATGTGTTGAGGAAGGACT
>JASBZE010000024.1 GCA_029983575.1 Peptostreptococcaceae bacterium | reverse complement strand
CAAAAAAACTGTATTTTTTTGTGGTAGGTGTAACATATGTCTTGACAACTAAGACTCTTATGTAAAATAAAATTAAAAATATCATTGACAAGTATTTAGATTTGTTATAAAATAATTTTTGTCAGTGATAAGCCGATGTGGCGGAATAGGCAGACGCACTTGACTCAAAATCAAGCGACCACAAATCGTGCCGGTTCGAGTCCGGCCATCGGCACTTACTCCCTTTATGGGAGTTTTTTTGTATCAATAAATTGATATATTTGCTATAATATACTTACGCGGACATTTAAAAAAAGATGATATATTTTACGCTGAGGTATGATTGCTTAGCGTAATAGACGTGTAGGTAATGGTTTTGGAAAATTACAATACATCCAAAACAGACGGAGGAAATATGAAAAAAAGACTTATGATTATAGATGGTAACTCTGTTATATATAGGGCGTATTTTGCACTACCGCCGATGAATAACGGCAAAGGACTTGAAACTAATGCCTTGTACGGATTTACTAGTATGATGTTTAAGATGATTCAAGATTATAAACCGACACATTTTTGTGTTGCATTTGATAAGTCTTCAAAGACTTTTAGGCATGAGGATTACGAAAAATACAAGGCCGGAAGAGCAAAGATGGACGATGAGTTAAGGATGCAATTGACTCCTCTCAGGGAAATGTTAGATGCTTTTCAAATTAAGAGATATGAAATAGAAAACTATGAGGCCGATGATATAATAGGAACTATTTCAAAAGAAGCTGAAAAAGAGGATTATGAAATTTTTGTCGTAACTGGGGATAAAGATGCCCTGCAGCTGGCCTCAGACAAGACTACAATACTTTTTACAGTAAAAGGTATATCAAACATCGATGCCTACGATAGTGAGGGCGTTATAGAGCGTTACAGCCTTACACCGGAGCAGTTTGTCGATTTAAAAGCTCTGATGGGAGATAGCTCTGACAATCTTCCAGGTGTGAAGGGTATAGGAGAGAAAACCGGTATTAAACTGCTTACCCAGTTTTCTAGTATAGAAGGCATTTACGATAATATCGATCAAATTAAGGGAAAACAAAAAGAGAATTTATTAAACGATAAGGACATGGCTTTTTTATGTAAAAAACTAGCCACTATCTATAGGGATGTTCCGATTGAATTTAATATAGAGGATATGACTTTAGGAGGATTTGACAGGCAAGAAGTTGTCAATAAATTTAAAGAATTTGCATTTAACACATTGACAAAGAGATTTTTAAAGTTAGATGATGAATTAAAGCTCAGCGAACAAACAGGAGTATCGGAACCTTATAATACAAAGGAAATAGAAAATAAAACTGAAGAAGATAAACACCAAGAACAAACCTCTACAAACGACACTATTTCATCAAGTGGAAGCAAGAGAGTTAAATTGGAGAGTATAGATGATATCGATAGAGATGAAATGAAAAAAATCCTTAAAGATATTGATAGCTTGTATTTAAAGATAGCGGTAAAAGAGGGAAATATACTCGACAAAAGAATATTGAAGGTTTATTTTTCTCCTGATTCAAAAAATATATACTCTATATCCGGAGATGATATAGAACAATTAAAAGAGGTTCTTGAAGATGAAAAGGTAAAAAAATATGGTTACGAGATCAAATCGGACTATATAAGCTTACTTGCTTATGACATTCATATGAAGAACATGAATTTCGATATAGCGATCGCCGAATATATTTTGGACTCAAAAGCTCAGACTGCATATACTTTTGACTCAATAGGCTTTAAATATGCAGATATTAATGTAAAGTCAGAAGAAGATGTTTTGGGAAAGGGAGCTAAGAAAAAAGACTTTTCTGATTTAGAAGAGGATGATTTAAATGAGTATTTTAAAAATATAATAAGCGTAGTGGTAGGGGTATTACCTATTATGAAATTGAGGATTGAGGATTTAAAAATCGAAGAACTTTTCTATGATATAGAAATGGCTTTGGTTGAGGTCTTAGGTGATATGGAATACTATGGAATTAAAGTTGACAAAGCTATGCTAGATGAGCTAGGTGCGAATTTTACCGATATAATAGAAAAACTAAAATCCGATATGTATGAGATGGCAGGAAGAAGTTTTAATGTAAACTCTCCTAAGCAAGTAGGGGAAGTATTTTTTGAAGAGCTAAAGTTACCTGTAATTAAAAAGACAAAGACTGGTTATTCAACGAATATCGAGGTATTAGAAAAGCTTAGAGATGAGCATCCGATAGTTGAAAAGCTTATAGAATACAGGACAATAGCTAAACTGAACTCTACCTACGTTGAAGGGTTAAAGGGATTAATAAATGAAAAGGACGGAAGAATTCATTCAAATTTCAATCAGACCATAACGACGACGGGCAGAATTTCTTCTACTGATCCGAATATGCAAAATATTCCCGTAAGAACCGAGGAAGGAAGAAATTTAAGAAAGGTTTTTGTATCTGAAGATGGGACTAAACTAGTTGACGCCGACTATTCACAAGTGGAGCTCAGGGTTTTAGCCCATATGTCTGAAGATGAGAATATGATACATGCCTTTGAAGAGAAGGAAGATATTCACAGAACAACTGCCTCAAAGGTATTTGGAGTGAATTTTGACGATGTTACGAGCGAGATGAGAAGTGCTGCAAAGGCTGTAAACTTTGGAATTATATACGGAAAGACCGACTATGGGCTTTCAAAGGATTTGGATATACCAGTTGCTGATGCGAAAAAATACATAGACAGCTATTTTGAAAAATATCCAAAGATAAGGGCGTTTATGGATGGTATAATATCGGATGCAAAAAAAACCGGTTATGTTGAAACCATACTCCACAGAAGAAGGTATATACCTGAGATTCTATCTAAAAGATTTTTGGAGAGAAACAGGGGCATAAGGGCAGCCATGAACGCTCCAATCCAAGGAAGCGCTGCTGATATAATAAAAATTGCTATGGTAAATGTTCATAAAAAGTTAAAAGAAGAAAAACTAAAAGCTAAACTCATACTTCAGGTTCATGATGAGTTGATTTTAGAAGTTGATGAGTCCGATGTTGACAAGGCAAGGGAACTTCTAAAAAATGAAATGGAAAGGGCGGTAAGTCTCAAAGTAAACCTAGATGTAGATGTAAATGTAGGAAATTCTTGGTTTGAGACTAAGTAAAGGAGTAAAGATGTTTATACTAGGGCTTACGGGCAATATCGGCTGCGGCAAGAGTACTGTTGCCGATATGCTCAAGGAGTTTGGATATTATCACGTCGATGCCGATGTTCTTACAAAGGACATATACACTCAAAGGGCGGATGAGTTGTACGACGTGATGCTAGAGGAGTTTGGGGAAGAGATTTTTGATGAAAACAAGATTGTCGATAAGAAAAAGCTAGGACCCATAGTTTTTGGTGATGACAAAAAGCTAAATAAACTTAACTCCATCATGCATCCAATCATTTCAAATATGATAAATGAAAGGATGATACTAGCAATGGAAACGGGTATTGAGAAAGTTATACTCGATGCGGCACTGTTATTTGAAGGTGGACTCAATTTAATGGCTGATAAGGTGCTTGTAATTACCTGTGATGAGCTTATCCAAAAAGAGAGGATAAAGAAGAGGGATTTACTAAGTGATAAAGAAAGCCTTAGGAGAATAAGATCTCAGATGCCACAAGATAAAAAGGTCTACCTTTCTGATTACGCAATAGATAACTCTTCAACTGTAGATAAGCTAAGGAAAGAGGTTGAAGATTTAATTAACAGAATAGAAAAAAGCGATGAGTTTATAAAACTCACTACAAAGTAATGTCATATGATTTTGACAGTGCTTAAATAAATTGACGACATAGATTGGTGAAGGAATTGAAAAAGAAAGTACTATTCTTTATCCTCGCCCTATTCCTTATTTTTGGCATCGTGCTAAAAAAGGATATAATGAAGATTCCCTATCCACAGAAATACTCTGATTATGTAGAAAAATACTCTGAAAAATACGGTATCGATAAAAATTTGGTTTATGCCATTATAAAAGCGGAGAGTAACTTCAATCCAAGGGCAGTATCAAAAAAACACGCCAAGGGTTTAATGCAGCTAATGGATAATACCAGCGAGTGGGCAGCAATTAATCTCGGCTATTCAAAATACGATATTTATGACCCCAAGACTAATATTGAAATGGGGTGTTGGTATATTTCGCAATTGTATAAGGAGTTTGGAGATACGGACCTGGTTGTAATCGCATATAATGCTGGTCCGGGAAATCTTAAAAAATGGATGATGAGTGGTAGGTATAACAAAGGCGAGGATACGAAGAAAATACCGTTCAAAGAGACGAAGAATTATGTAGTAAAAATCAAAAATAATAAAAAAGCGTACGACAATATATATATAAGGATGGGTGAGGATGAAAAGTAAAAATATATATAAATTACTTGTGTTTTTCCTCATAATAACTGTAACGGCCGCTTTTGTAGGATGTAAAAATAAAAGTGAATACGAAAATGTGGATTTAGAGGATAAACATTCAGCTGAGGTTGTTGATGATAAAGACACTATTAAAAAAGACACAGTCGACGAAGTAAAAGACAACAGAGAACTAAAATTGAGCGCAGAATTTCCGGAAGATATAAATCCACTGTCTTCAGAGAATGAATCGTATAACAATATAATGGCTATAGCTAACGATGGGCTTTTTAAAATGGATAAAAATTACGTAGCTGTCGAAGATATTGCAATTTCATCAGAAATTAGTAAAGATGCTAAGACGGCTACTGTTACGATAGGGGATTGCAAATTTTCCAATGGTGATTTCGTGAGTTCTTACGATGTAATAAGATCTTATGAATATATACGTAAGAGCGGATCTAAAAAATATAGGTATATGACTCATAACATAAGGTCAATAGTTGCGAGAGATAGAAAGACTCTAGTAGTGAGCTATGATAAACCTGAACCAATGTATAAATATACACTCCTTTTTCCCATCTTAAAAAATCCATCGGAAATAGATTCCTCTGCATATACAAAAACAGGGTCTAGGGAAATTAAGTTGGTAACCAATGGAAAGTATATTGTAGATAGTTTTGTTCCAAGAGGCGATATGATCCTATTAAAAAATAAGGCATATCACAAAAAAATAAAATTTCTCAATGAGAAAATACACGTTAAAATAGTTCCTGATATGAAGTCTAGGATGGAAATGATAAGGTCTCTAGATTCTTCGATGGATATTGTTGATAAGGCAAGTTTGAGCTTGTTTCAAGAAAAGCCATTTAAAATTAGGCAGTTTGAGGGCGATGTATTTCAATCAGTTGTATTTGGGAATAATCCTGTTTTTGAAAAGACATATGTGAGAAATTCAATTTTTAAGTCCATAAACATAGATGAGATAATTAAAATTGGTTATGCAAATCTAGCTTCTAAGACTACACTACCTCTACATATAAACGATGAAGTGATAAAAAAACCAAGAATTAAAAAGTATGACTACAGCTCTGTTGATATTGATAGATTAAAAAAAGAGACTTCGGGAACTATGAAGCTAAATATAATTGTAAAAGAAGACGATAGCGAAAAATTCCGAATATCTGAAATAATAAGGGATAACCTGCGTAAAATAGGTTTTGAATGTGATATAATAAAATTGGATGAAAAAGAATATGAAAATAGGTTAATAAGTAAGAATTTTGACCTAGCCATAGTTGATTACCGTCTCGGCGAAAAACCAGAAATAGAATATTATCTCAAACTTTATGCTTATCAAGATGAGAAGTTAAGAGATATTATAAATAAATTAGAAAATTCGGATTCAGTTGAGGCATATGTGGGCTATTCGGAACAAGTAGAGGATTTGGAACTTAAGGAAGCGTATTATATTCCGCTAGCGATCAAAAAGCAGATTTTTGTGACTAGTTTTATATCAGAGGGGAGTCCCGAATCAATTATGGGTAATATTTTTTTAAATGTAAATGAAGTTAAGTAATATATTATAAATACTGAAAGAAGAGGTGCTAACTATGAAGAAAAAACTATTAATAGACGGTATGCATTGTCAAAATTGCGTAAAAGGACTAGAGGCTGTTTTAACTGAGGATATTGATGGTATCAAAGTCGAGGAGATAAGTCTAGAAGGAAATTACGCAATAATAGATGCAGATGATAGCGTAAGTGATGATGCAATTAGAGAAGGTGTTGAAGAGCTTGGATTCACTCTAAAAGAAATTCAAGTCTAGACACGGATAGGAGTAAGACATGTATAATGAACACATTAAAATTGGTATAATAGGAGCTATGGATGAAGAGATTGACGTTTTGACTAGGTCTTTAAGCGTTCAGGAAACAATAGAGGTGTCAGGACTTAAGGTTATTAATGCGAGGCTTGACACTATGCAATGCTATATTGTCAGATGTGGTATAGGAAAGGTAAACGCAGCCTTATGTACACAAGCGCTAATAGATAAATTTGACGTTGACTATATAATTAATGTTGGAGTCGCTGGTGCTTTACACCCTGACTTAGACGTAAACGACGTCGTTATTTCTAGTGAGGCCATTCAATACGACATCGATGCTTCTGCTGCTGGAGATCCTGTTGGAACTATTCCAAGAATGGATACATCAGTTTTTACAGCTGACAAACATTTAGTTAAAATAGCTGAAAAATCAGCTTCGGAGCTTCACCTAGGAAATTATATGGTTGGCAGGGTGTTAACAGGAGATAAATTCGTGGCTTCAAAAGACTTTAAAGACGAGCTCAGAAGCAATTTTGACGGGCTTTGCTGTGAAATGGAAGGTGGAGCCATCGCCCACGTATGCCATGTCAATAAGGTGCCATTTTTAATTATAAGATCAATATCAGATAAGGCCGATGGTACAGCCGTAAAGACTTTCGACAATTTTTTAGTTGAAGCTTGCGAAATATCTAAGTCTATGATATTAAAGATACTTAGAAAGATATAATCACAAAAGGCAAAGGAGAGACAATATGGAGACTCAAAACACTAATCAAAAAACTAAAAAGACGATTTTTAGTGGAGTTCAGCCATCAGGTAAGATGACTTTAGGAAACTATTTAGGAGCTTTGAAAAACTGGACAAAATTGCAAGACGATTACAATTGCTATTATTCATTAGTTAATCTGCATGCTATTACAGTTCCTCAGGATCCAGAAACGCTCAGAAATAATACCACAGAGCTATTAGCTCAGTTTTTGGCTTGTGGAATCGACCCAAAGAAGGCTACGATATTTGTACAATCCCATGTTAAGGAACACTTAGAACTTATGTGGGTACTCAACTGCATGACTTATATGGGTGAGTTAAGCAGGATGACTCAGTACAAGGACAAGTCAAAAAAGAGCGCTGAAAATTTAAATGCGGGCCTATTTACATACCCTGTATTGATGGCGGCTGATATTTTGCTTTATCAGACTGATTTAGTTCCTGTTGGAGATGACCAAAAACAACATATGGAGCTTGCTAGAGACCTGGCAATGAGGTTTAACAACAGATATTCTGAGACTTTCGTAGTTCCAGAAGGTTATTATCCAGAAAATACAGCTAGAGTTATGAGTCTTCAAAATCCTGAGAAGAAGATGAGTAAATCAGATGACAATCCAAATGGATATATATTGTTAGCAGATACAGCCGATGATACTAGAAAGAAGATAATGAGATCTGTAACTGACTCACTAGGTGAGATAAGGTACTCAGATGATCAGCCTGGACTAAAAAATCTAATTAACATTTATTCAGCAGTTGATGGAAGGTCTGTTGAAGAAATTGTAGCGGAATTTGAAGGTAAGGGATATGGAGATTTTAAGAAGTCTCTAGCAGAGGTCGTAGTGGAAGACCTAAGACCAGTTAGAGAACAATATGATTACTTTATGAAAAACAGAGATTACCTAGATGAAATAATTCATCAAGGAGCATTAAAGGCCGAATCAGTTGCCAGAAAAACAGTTAAGGATGTATACGAAAAGACAGGATTTGTAACTAGAATAAAATAACTGTAATATTTTTAACGTAATCAAAGAATAAAAAGGGTAAAATTTGAGATCAACCTCAATTTTACCCTGTTTTTTTAAATAGTTGATCCTTTGATTATTGGATTTTTGAGGTGATTATTATGAAGATAAATACAGATAGAGAATTTAACTGTATAAGCAAAATAAAAGATAGTTTTGATACAATTTCAATGGGTTTTGAAGTAATTGGGGATGGTTCTTTGACCAAGAAAATTGATGAGCATGCTATTGATAAGCTAGGTATACCTGAGATTGTTCTTATGGAAAATGCGGCAGTTGGCGCAGTTGAAGAATTAAAAGACCTAGGGGAGCACTTCATACTGGTATGTTCTGTAGGTAATAACGGAGGAGATGGATTTGCCATAGCCAGACACCTTTTTTCCTTGGGTAAATCAATAGATATAATTGTCATTGGGAATGTAAAAAAGGCAACAGATTCTTGTTTTAAAAATATGAATATATGTAAAAGGCTAAATATAAATATTCATTTTATAGAAAAAAAAGAGGATTTAGTTATAGTATCTAGTGAAATGTCAAAAAAAGACGCTGTAGTTGTGGATTGTTTATTTGGAACAGGTCTTAATAGAGAAATAAAGGGTTTGTACAAGGATATAATAGAACTTATAAATGAGAGGGCACTTGGAAATTACGTAGTCTCAATAGATCTGCCATCAGGAATGGACTCAAAGACGGGAAATATTTTTGGAATATGTATAAAAGCAAATATGACTATAAGTTTTGAGTTTTTTAAATTAGGATTTTTAAATTATAGATCATCTGATTATACGGGTAAAATCATAATTAAATATTTAGGTCTTCCTTATGATGTCAGAGCGAATCTATCAGAAAAAATTTATTTTTTAGATGAAAAAATATTGAGTCTAATGCCAACAAGAAAGTCTTACGCTCACAAGGGCGATAGTGGTAGGGTGTTTATAATCGCAGGTTCAAAAAGGATGCCCGGAGCTGCTAAGATATCTTCTAGTGCTGCTGTAGCTACTGGTTCTGGTTTAGTAACATGTTATACAAATGAGGATTCAATGGAAATTATCAGTTCAAGTGCTTTTGAGTTTATGGTTGATGACTATTCTAATATTTCATATTCAAAAGTCGATGCCATAGGTTTTGGACCAGGCTTAGGAAAAAATAAAGAAAAAGAGTCAATACTTACATCTATAATTGACGATTTAAATGTGCCTATAGTGGTTGATGCGGATGGATTAGATATGCTCAAAGAAATATGTTTAAAGAAAAGTGGCATATTAGATAATGATAGAATAATTATAACACCGCATGTAGGTGAATTAGCCAGAATTTTAGATAAGGAAATATCTGAAATAAACTCAAATAGGATTGAATCAGCGATTTATGCTTCAAAAAAACTCGGAGTGATATGTCTTTTAAAGGGAAAATACACAGTTATCACAGATGGATATATAACTTTTATAAACCCAACAGGAAATTCACATATGGCAAATGGAGGTATGGGAGATGCTTTATTGGGAATAATTACCAGCTTTTCTGCCATGGGTATTAAACCTTTGTATGCAGCGGCTTTAGGTGCATATATTCACGGTTTATGTGGAGATGTTGCGGCAAATGATAAGTACACTGTAACAGCTAGAGATATTATTAAACTTTTACCTCTTGTAATGGAAAAATACAAATATGACTTGGGTGTTTAGATTTAGTTACAACATTGTTAAAATTTAAAAAAATCTTTTTAATTGATATTATATGTTATATAATTAGATTAATTAAATTTTTATGAAGGGAGGGGGGACTTATGCTAGGATTATCTACCTTGTCCATGAAATTTATATGGTTAGGTGTGGCGATCATCTTTGGCATACTTGAAGCTTTAACTGTTGGTTTACTCCTTATATGGTTTAGTTTCGGAGCTATGGCCGCACTTATAGTCAGTGGTTTTACTGATAACTTAACGATTCAGATAGCGGTTTTTGGCGTTGTATCAGTAACACTATTGGTTTTGGTTACAAAAGGAATAATCAAGATAGATAGAAAAGGCAAGGCATATAATATGACTAACATGGATGCTCTTATAGGCAAAAATGGAATGTGCAAGGTAAAAATCGAAAAGTTTAAGCCCGGCATCGTCGTTACCGGTGGTGAACAATGGTCAGCGATGACATCTGATGGTAGCGAGGTTGAGGAAGGCTCTGAAGTAAAAATAGTCGCTGTTAAAGGAGTTAAACTAGTAGTAAAAAAACTAGCTGACAAATAATTATTACTACATTAGGAGGTTATCATGGAAAGTATATTTAGTATGGTATTATGGGTTATAATAATAATCCTAATTCTACTTATAGCCCTATCTTCGGTGAGGATTATCAAGCAAGCCAAGGTAGGTATAATTATGAGACTTGGTAAATTTCAAAAAGAAGCAAAGACAGGTATTCATTTCTTAGTGCCATTTATAGATAGAATGGCTTATGTTATTGATCTTAGGGAAATTGTAGTGGATTTTCCTCCACAACCTGTTATAACTAAAGATAATGTAACTATGCAGATAGATACGGTAGTTTATTATAAAATAACTGATCCCGTTAGATATGTTTTTGAGATAGCGAATCCTCTAGCAGCTATTGAAAATCTAACTGCTACTACACTAAGGAATATAATTGGTGATCTAGATTTAGATGAGACTTTGACATCAAGAGACCTAATAAATGCTAAGATGAGGACTATCTTAGATGAGGCCACTGATATTTGGGGTATTAAGGTAAATAGAGTAGAGCTTAAGAACATAATGCCACCAAGAGATATTCAAGCAGCGATGGAAAAACAGATGAGAGCTGAGAGGGAAAGAAGAGAGGCAATATTACAGGCAGAAGGAGAAAAGCAAAGCGCTATTCTTATTGCAGAAGGTAATAAGCAAAGTGCCATATTAAATGCCGAAGCTAAAAAAGAAGCTCTAATCAAAGAATCTGAAGGTCAAAAGCAGTCACAAATATTGATTGCGGAAGGTGAAGCAGAAGCTATCAAAAAGAAAAAGTCCGCGGAGGCTTACGGTGTTCAAATTGTGTTTGAAGCAATGAAGAACGCTGACGTAGACGAGAGAATATTAGCGCTTAGATCTATGGAAGCGTTGGAAAAGATCTCTGAAGGAGATTCTACAAAATTAGTACTTCCTTCAGAAGCTGTTAATCTTCTTGGAACTTTTAAAGGAATTAAAGAAGTAATGACTGATGATAAGTAAGGAGTGATATAATTGGCTATTTTTGATACTAAACTCACTAACTCAGAACTTCAAATAGCCAAGGAGTTGTTTGGAAAAAGATACAGCGATAATTTAGACAAAAATGTAGTTTACAATACTGAGGAACAGTTGCTACTTATGAGGGTCAAGAGAATGTTGTATAATGGGGAAATTGATGAGGCAGAAAATGCACTATTTTCTAACATAGGAAAAATTCCGGGTGAGAATTATATATACATAGCCCTTGAATTTTACGCAGATCTCTATGACAGAACAGATGAACAGTTAAAAGAGCTGGGATTTTCTAGAGAGGAGATAATTCAAGGAGCTCAGGATATTAAGACAGAACTTGGGATTGAATAGACCAATTAATATTTAAAATCAAAAGTATATATTTTGAATAAAAAAATCGGCGTGGAAAACCACACCGGAATAGTCATCTTATTTTAATTAGAATTGTAGAAGTTGTTTAGTAAAAGAATGATACAATCTAATAAACAATAAATAGGGTGACTATTTTTATTGTAACATAAAATTCATCTGGGTCAAAGGCTTTTTTAATATAAAAAAAATAAAGTTTTAAATACGCCTTTACCTATTGAATTACGAGTAAAATATAGGTATAATAAAAACTTGTTTAGTAAAAGAATGATACAAATAAATAATGAAAGAGGTGCAAATATGAAAATCGGATTTGATCATGAAAAATACTTGAAGGAACAGTCTAAGTACATTTTGGAGAGGGTTGAGAACTATGATAAGCTCTACATTGAGTTTGGTGGAAAACTTGTAGGAGACCTCCATGCCAAAAGGGTACTACCCGGTTTTGACGAAGATGCAAAGATCAAGGTTTTGCAAAAAATAAAAGATAAGCTAGAAGTAGTTATATGCGTTTATGCAGGCGACATTGAAAGAAATAAAGTAAGAGGTGACTTTGGTATCACATACGATATGGAAGTTTTAAGGCTTATAGATGATTTAAGGGATAGGGGTCTAGAAGTAAATTCAGTCGTTATAACTAGATATCAAAACCAACCAGCTACTACAGTTTTCATTAATAAATTGGAGAGAAGAGGAATAAAAGTTTATAAACACGCTCCTACTAAGGGATATCCTTCAGATATAGAGCAGATTGTAAGTGATGAAGGTTTTGGAGCTAATCCTTATATAGAAACTACTAAGCCAATTGTAGTAATTACAGCACCAGGACCAAATAGCGGCAAACTTGGAACTTGTCTAAGCCAATTATATCATGAGAACAAAAGGGGAAATTCTGTTGGATACTCAAAATACGAAACCTTCCCTGTATGGAACGTTCCACTAAAACATCCTTTAAACATCGCATATGAGGCTGCTACTGTAGACTTAAAAGACGTTAATATGATAGATCCATTTCATCTTGAAGCATATGGAGAAAAATCAGTAAACTACAATAGAGATATTGAACTTTTCCCCGTATTAAAGAAAATCATCGAAAAAATAACAGGCGAAAAGTCAATCTATCAATCTCCAACTGATATGGGAGTAAATAGGGTAGGATTTGGAATAACCGATGATGAAGTAGTTCAAAAAGCTTCTAAAGAGGAGATAATAAGAAGATACTTTAAAACAGCTTGTGATTATAAGAAAGGTGAACTCGACGTGAGTGCTCTAGACAGGATTAAAGTGATCATGGAAGAAGTAGGTTTAAAGCCAGAGGACAGGTCTACTGTAAATCCTGCAAGGGAATATTCAAAGAAATTGAAAGAAACAGCGGGTAAAAATGATACTTGTTCAGTAGTTGCAATTGAATTAGAGGATGGAACTATATTGACAGGAAAGAAATCTCCGCTTATGGATGCCGCAGCTGCTGCAATATTAAATGCGATAAAACATTTAGGAGATATTTCTGATGAAATACATCTTATATCCCCATTAGTTTTAGAGCCTATTACAAACCTAAAATCTCAAGTGGTTTCTAAGAAGAATACTACATTAAATACAAAAGAGGTATTGATGGCTTTGAGTATAAGTGCTATAACAAACCCAATGGCACAACACGCTATGAGCAAATTACAAAATTTAAAGGGTTCGCAGGCCCACAGCACTACAATAATATCTAAAGATGATGAACAGATATTTAGAAATTTAGATATAGAAGTTACATGTGACCCAGAATATCCAACACAAAATCTTTATTATGTGTAGAGATGAAATTTATTATTAAATAGGTTTATGCTCCTAGTATTCTCGATTAAGGATAATAAAAGACAAAATTTGCGATATTTTTATTACATACCGCAAAAAATAACAAAAAAAATAGAAAAGTTTGCAATTAAATACTAGTAAAGCACTATTATATGGTATAATAACTTTGGGGAACAATTAAACGTGGGAAAGGATGAATTATCAAAATGGATAACAATTTAACTATGCAAGAGCTACTCGATATGCAAGAAGAGGAGCTAAGTAAAATAAATGTAGGAGAGGAAATTACTGGAACTGTCGAAACGATTAGGGACGATGAATTAGTTTTAAAGCTAGATCTTGGTTTTGATGGTGTTATACCTGTTTCTGACCTAAACCTACCAAAGGGAACCTCAATTGAGGATGCATATAAAGTAGGCGAAGAAGTAAGCGGTATTATCACTAAGATCAACCTTAAAGACACTACTGTTGTCATTTCAAAATCAAGTTTAGATCAAGCTAGGGACCTAAAAGAACTTGAAGAGATTTTTGAAGAAGGTAAGACAATAACTATTCATATCGACAAAAATATCGAAAGAGGAATTTTTGGTAAATATAAGTCACAGACAATATTTATACCAATTTCACAGATAGATACTAAATTCGTAACTGATACATCTGAGTATGTAGGCCAAGATCTTGAAGTTTATATCAAGGAATTAAACTCAAGAAGAAATAAGGTAGTCGCTTCACACAGACAATTACTACAAGAAAAGATAAACATCGAAAGAAAAGAAAGAAGAGAGAGAATTAAGGCTGAAAGAGAAGCTGAGAGAGAGAGAAGAAAGGCCGAAAGAGAAAAGAAAAAAGCTGAAAGGGAAGCTCTTTTTGAATCTCTAGAAGTAGGTCAAAAGATTAATGGTAAGGTAACAAACATCATGCCTTATGGTGCTTTTATCGATCTAGGTGGTATAGAAGGTCTTGCTCATATAAATAACCTAAGTTGGAAGAGGGTTCCATCTGTAGAGTCTGTATTAGAAGAAGGACAAAACGTAGACGTTTACATTATGGACAAGAACCCTGAAAATATGAGAATAGCACTTGCCGTAAAAGACATCAACAACGATCCATGGGATTTAGCAGCAGATGAACTTTCTGTAGGTGATATCGTAAATGTTGAAGTGTTGAGAATAATTGAAAGCGGTGCTTTTGTAGAAGTAAAAGAAGGCGTTGAAGCATATCTTCCTATAGGTGAGCTTAAGGACGAAAGAGTTGGTAAGGTTGAAGATGTAATTTCTGAAGGGGATAAACTTTCAGTAAGGATAAAAAGCTTTAATCCTGCTGACAAGAGGATGTTAGTTTCTCTAAAAGAAGCCAACAGAGAACCTGTTGTTAAGGATGAGGAAGAAGATATAGCTGAGTATCTAGAAAGTGATGAAAAACTAGGAAATATTGGAGAACTTCTAGGAGATCAACTTGAAGGAGCACTTAAGTCTGAAGACGAATAATACTTTGATGATATTTTCTAAAAATCATTATATAAAATAACAAATTTATTTTATGATAATTAGGCGGACTTGTCCGCCTTTTTTGTGTGCAAAGTAATTGTATAAAAAAGAAAAGACAGCAACAGCTGTCCTTTCTTTTTTTGAAATCAGTTTTTAAAACACAAAGTTTTCAATAACTGATAAAACTTATGTTGTAAAAAGCTTATTAATAAAAATTTCTCAAGATTATAAATCTTAAATATTTAGTTTCGTTATTTGTAATTCTCCAAGAATAAATCTCTTAAATTTTTATCAGTTTCATATCCAAGATACTTAAATGCTTCATCTAAAAGGGACATTATGTAAAATATTGTTGCAAACCTCGCATTTTCGCCCATATGTCCTATTCTGAGTATTTTATCCCTAAATGTATCTAGGGAAGTAGCTAGTAATACATTGTATTTTTTTAATATATAATGTGAAATATCAGTAGCCTTTAATCCGTTTGGAAGGGTTATTGCAGTCACAGTATTTGAGAAGCAATCATCCAAGTACAATTTTAGCCCATATGCCTTTAACGACTCTCTAACGGCCTCAGCAAGCTTAGCATGCCTATCTATAACTGTTTGAAGACCCTCCTCCAATATGTTGTCTATAGCGACCTCTAAAGACATTATATCGCTAGCTGGAAGGGTATAAGGAAAGTATTCCTCTTCTAAGTAATGTTCCCATATCATTAAGTTGGCATAAAATGATCCAACAGGAACTTTTCTTTCTTTGAATGCTTTTTTAGCGTCCTTGCTTATAGATACTATTGTAAGTCCTGGTTGAGCAGAGATGGCCTTTTGGGTTCCGCCGATAATTATGTCTATTTTCGAACCATCAAAATCTACTTTTTCCCCTACCATGCCAGAAACTGAATCCACGACGGAAAGTATTCCATATTTTTTTAATAAATTGCATATGCCGTCTAGATCATTAATTACACCTGTTGGAGTATCACAGTGAACTAGTGTAGCATATTTAAAATTAGAATCCTCTTTTAGGAAGTCATCCAACTCTTTAAGGTTAACCCCGGTCTTGTAGTCAGTTGTAAATAACACTGTATCTCCGCCATAAATCTCAACGAAATCCTTAAAAAAGTGACCATAGACACCGTTATCTATGACCAATACCCTATCTCCAGGTTCAGTGAGTGTGGCACATGCCGCTTCAAGCCCTAGAATAGCTTCCCCACTTAGAATATAAGTGTCTCCTGTAGAATTTATTATCTTATTAAACTTATTACAGACACTCTTGTAATAATATACGAAGTCAACATCTATATCAGGATTTGTAACACTCTTGGCTCTAGCAAGCCTAACGTTTTCTCTTACCAATGTTGGCCCAGGTGAAAAATTAAATTTATACATTACGCACCTCCTGTTTATTTTCTCTAAATATAATTATATAACTGAAATGAACAATTGTATATAGTTTTTACGTAAACTATTGTTTAAAAATATAAATAATGCTAAAATTATATCGTGATGCTCAAGTATGGGCAAAAGTTAAGTATAGGGAGGTGGAATACATGGTTAATATAGTTTTGCTCGGTTGTGGAGGTAATGTACCGACTCCAACTAGAAATCTTTCATCTCTATTTATCGACTACAGAGGACGAGGAATATTAATCGACTGTGGGGAGGGTACTCAGGTATCGATGAAAATGGCTAAGACCGGTTTTAAAAATATCGATTTGATATGTATTACTCATCTACATGCAGATCACACAATAGGAATAATAGGTCTCTTATCATCGATGGGAAATTCAGATAGAAGAGATCCAGTTACTATAATCGGACCAAATGGAATAAGAAATTTAATCAAGGCTTCTTTGGTAATAAATGACGGGGTGCCTTTCGAACTTAGGGTAATTGAAAACCCGATTGGAAAGATGTGTATTTACGATGATAATTTAAAAGATATTGAAATAGACGTACTACCCTTAGAACATTCAAAAGAATGTCTAGGGTACAGCTTTTATTTTAAGAGGCAGAGAAAATTTAATAGAGAAAAGGCTGAGGCAAATGAGGTTCCTAAGTTTTTATGGAATAATTTACAAAAAAATATGACTTATTTTTACAATAATCGGTATTTTACTCCAGAAATGGTGCTAGGGGAAGAAAGAAATGGAATTAAACTCAGTTTTATAACTGATACTAGGCCTATTGATTCAATACCAGAGTTTATAAAAGGCAGCGATCTCTTCGTATGCGAGGGAATGTACGGAGATGATATGGACATTTCAAAAGCTGTAAAGAATAAACACATGACCTTTAGAGAGTCAGCGACACTCGCAAAAAGAGGAGGGGTAAAAAAACTTCTCTTAACACACTTCAGTCCATCATTAACTGATCCAGAGGAATTTATAGAGAATGCATCTAGCGTTTTTGCCAATACAATAATAGGGGAGAATAGACTTGAACTAGTGCTTTCTTATCCAGAAGAAAAATCAGATTGATTTATTCTTCAATACATATCGACTAACAAAAAATAAACAAAGTCTAACTTTAATAAAAGATGCCTTTGAATAATGATAAAATTAAAACAGACTATGATTAATTAGATTAATTTTGCTGATTGGGTAATTTTACAGCTACTTTTTGATAAATTAATACAGTCTGTTTTATTATTTTTATTATTTTTTTATCTGATCTGACTTATACAATTTAACTAGATTGTATATTCCTAGGACTAAGGCAGCAATCGTCAATATATAAGATTTCATCAATATTCCTCCTCTTTTAAAAGGTGGTCGATGACCTTATTTATAATGGAAAAATCAAATCCTCTATAAGTGAGGTAATTTGAAAGCTTTTTTTGCAAGCTGAATCGATCTTCGTCATCCACATTTTTTATTTTTTGCTTTGCGTGATAGAGGGCGTTTTCAAAAAGTATATCCGAATCGATATCTCTGATAACCTCTTCTATAATTTCATATGGAATAAATTTTTTTCTCATCATATCCTTTATCCTTCTAGTTCCATATTTTTTAAAGAAAAGCCCTTCATCCAATAGTAAAAAAGCTAGATCAAAATCTCCAATAACTTGAGATTCCAACAGTTTATCGACTACATAATCAGAGGTCTCGTAGCTGTATTTTTTGTACAGCTTTTCTCTGAGCATCTTCTCTGATGGGTAGGATCTGGATATTATTCTTGTAGCAGTTCTCATGGCCCTATTAAACTCGTTTCTATCTATATTATCATCTATGTAATAAGATTCATCTAAAGAAATACCTGTAGTGTTTTTCACCAATTTATCAATCTTAGACTTTGGTTTTTCATTTTGCATAAAAACATTGCTTTTTTCATCATATTCATAAAATTTTTTCATAACTAAATCAACCTCTCTCTTTATATAACTATAATATCATTTACTTAAAATAAAATAAAGAGAAAAGAGCATGGGTAAATTTATAAATCTTACTAACTAGTATACATGTCGTGCTAAAAAAATAAAAAAAATTTTTTTATAATTGTTTACTAGTCTTAATTAAAAAAAATAATAAGTTAGAATATAAATTAATATTTAGCTGAAATTCAATTGTGCATAAGTAAAACTCAATGGATTTGAATTTGTAGCACTTGCATTATTATTTATAATGGAAAAATTATAATTAGATTTTGATATTTTTTTCAGCCTGTGAAACCGTTTAAATTCAGTTATTTCGGAAAGCAAACAATTGCATTTGTTTTTTTATTGTGATATTCTTAAGATACAAATATATACGTCCTTAGAAATAAAAAAAATAATGTATATTATATTAGACTAAGGAGGTTTACTTATGAAGTATTTTCTTATCAAAAAAGCCATTAGAGCATCAATCATTTTTTCAATTATCTTTAGTGTTGGCCAAGGAACTGCTAGTGCAGAATCAATGACATTGGTTCATGGAACAGATAGAACGCAGACATCCATAGCTGCTAGTGAATATGTTAACTCAAAATGTGTGGTAATTTCTAGTGCAGATAACTTTGCAGATTCACTTAGTGCGTATAACTTGGCAAATAAGTTTAAAGCGAAGTTAATACTTGCTAGGAAATCCACAAACCTAAGTGATTATCTAAAAAATATAAACCCAGAGAAGATATATATAGTCGGAGGACCTAATTCACTTAGTGATAGTGTTATCGGCAAATATACGGGAATATCAACGAGGGTTTATGGCAAAAATAGATATGAGACAAATAATAGAACTCTCGAGGAAGCTGGATACAATGAAGTAGGAGTAGCTGACGGAAGAAATTTCGCAGATGCACTATCAGCATCGGGTTTGCTATCAAAAAAGAATATAGGTTTGAAACTAGTAGATGGATCAAAGGACTATACATATAATGGAGTTGTAAAGTATACTTTTGGAGGAAAGTCTTCAGTCAAAAAAGACGGAGGAAAGAGGATATCAGGATCCAACAGATACGAGACATCAATGCAGATTTTCAAAGAAGAAGGAAGCGTAGATAATTTGATTCTTACTTCAGGGAAGAATTTCCCAGATGCAATGAGTGCAATAAATATTGCTGTAGGTCGATCTAAGTCCGCGGTGGTATTAGCAGATAAAGTGGATAAGAATAAGTTAAACAGTTTTATCAAAGTACCACACAAGTTCGCTGTAGGGGGTTCAGTCAATAAAGATATAATAAACTATATCAATAAGGGAGGAAGCGATGTGGCGACGACATCCAGGACAAACGTAACAGAAGTAACAACGAGGCCAGATCCTAAAAACAATACTACTGTAGATAACCCCGTAGAAGAGATAACTCCTAAAGATGATAATTTTGATTCTAATATTTCAGATACTTCTGTAATAAAAACTCAAAAGGAATACGATGAATTACTTTTCCATGAATTAAAGTATACGGGTATCAACGAAAGAACTCTAAGGGTTTCAAAAGGTGTCGTACCTAATGAAGGGTTAAAAGTTCTAGCTGACGGACTTGGATTTAATCTAAGGCAGAATTTACAAAAAAGGCCAGAATATGATTACGATACGATTACAATAAGAGTAGTGGTTAATCAATCGATGCTTACAGGAGAGAAATATGACAAGGCAGAATATGTGAGAAATCTTTCAAGGGTTAGGGAAATTATATATGAGAGCAAGGCAAATCGTTCAGTTAGTGAATATGAAAGAGCAATTAAAATAACTAAATACATCGCTCTAAGATATAGATACAATTTTTCTTATGATCCATATCTACAAAATCAAAGAATGGAGCTTATGGCGAGAAGTCCATATTCAGTTACTAAGTACGGAACAGCTGTTTGCGAGGGATTTACGTATACACTAAACCAAGCTTTTCTACAAATGAATATTCCAGCTTGGTCAATAGCAGGCTTAATTGACTCAAATGATCCAGATACTTCTCACACAGTATCAGGCGTATATTTAAATTTCAGCGGATATTACGGTATCATGTACTTAGACGCAACAGGAACAGAAGGCAATCATCAAAACGACATGAATAAATACAGTGACAATTAATTTTATGGTAGGATTTCAACTTACTATAGCGGCGAAAAGGAAAAAGCACAAATTATGCAAAAGGTACTTTATCTATATGAATAATAAAGTTATGGAATTAATAAAGGAGATGGGATGAATTTTAGAGAAATAAAAAATTGAAAAAAAGAAAAAAACTACAAAAATTATCGAAAAAAAATAAAAATAAATAATACAGTTAAGGTATACAAATGATTTTTAATAGAAAAGAATATGGATAATATAACTCATACGGTTATATTTATGTTAACGGAAAATTTAATATTTAAAGAATTGGGATTCTTGAAAGGAGAAAAAGATGAATAACTACCTTTATAAAAAGAGGTTGTATAATATATAGCGTTGATGAGAAAAATTTAAAGTCTAAAGATAGATAG
>JASBZE010000023.1 GCA_029983575.1 Peptostreptococcaceae bacterium | reverse complement strand
TTATAATATCCCCTTTATATCATCGTCAATACCACCACTTTTATTTTTATCCGTACCTTTGTCATCGGATACGGCATTTTGATTTTCTGATTTATCATTTAAGCCATCATTATCATCTGCATTTTTATATGAATCAAAAACCACATCAGATTTTGAGCCATTATCTAGAGTTTCTGATTGGCCAACTAAGCTCTCAGCAGCGTCATTTCCGTGAAGTATATCATGTTTTTTATTATCTAACTCAGCCTTAAGCTTTTGTTTTTCCATTATCGTATGTTCAAGTTCTGCATCGATTCTGGCCCTCTCACTTTCTTTTTTTTCTAAAAGGGCAGTGAGCTTGTCAACCTTAGATTGACCGGTACTAGAACTTCGCCTTTCTTCGCTGAATCTATCCAAAAACTCTTTAACTAAACTTTGTGCCTCAGTTTCTGGGTCGCTTTCTTCTTCATAATCATCAAAAACTCCATCTTGAATTTCCTTTTGAATTGATTCTGTGTTTAACTTAGATCTGTTTTTTCCCATATTCATAAAATACTTATATCTCTCACTAGCTTGTAGCCTAATTGATCTTCTAAGTTGGAATATATTAAATGTACGAGACATAGAAGTTACAATAAGAACTCCAAGTGCTATACCACTACCGATGAGTAATGCGTCGCCACCTTTTCTCGCGGCGATTGAATGGTTGTTTAGAACTATATTCAGCATCATATTATATAATGTCAACCCGGGAACAAGAGGTAGTATTCCTGAGATTACAAACAAAATCGCGGGCTGTTTACGCCTCCTAGCAAAGATTTCTCCAAGTAGAGATACCACAAAGGCAGCACAGAAGCTAGAGTATCCAGGATTTGGAGCTACACTATAAACCAAAAGATATACGACCCATCCGATAGCACCTATGAAAGATACGTAGATCAAGTGTTCCCTAGATACGTTAAATAGTATTGAGAAACCACCTGTCGCTATAAAGGCAAATATAAATTGTTGCCATAGAGGTATTCCGTAAAGCATTTAAACTCCTCCTTTTATTACAGGGGCTTTTTTTATTTGAAAAATAATCATCTAGGCACCTCCCCTTAGAGTATAGAAAAATAGCACTAGACCAACTCCCGATGCAATTGCGAGCAATGTTACGACAGCATCGAAAAATCTAGATATTCCACTCATTAGATGTCCTGATATCATGTCCCTTATCGATTGTACAAAGGCTACTCCAGGTAGAAGCGGCATTATACCGCCAACTATGAGCATTGTCGGCTCAGGAAGAAGCTGCATCCTAGTTAGGACTACACCTGTAAGAGCAATCAAAAGAGCTGAAAAAGCCGATGAAAATGCAATTATACCACTGAGTTTGAACATTTTATCAAAGGCGAAAGACGCACAGGATGCTACGATAAAAGAAAGGATCACGGTTAGAACTTGATTACCACCTATCATTGCAGAGAATAAAGCAGACGCAATCCCAGTGGACGTATACAAAATTACAGGATGGTATGGCTTAACCTTATCAATTTCCTTTAGTTCATTAAGCGACTCAACAAAGTCGACATCTGTTTTATTTACAAACTCCCTTGAAAAATTATTCAATAGTGAGATTTTATTTAAGTTTATTGATCTATATGGAATGGACTTCATATAGCAAAGGCCATCGAACCTATCATCAGAAACAATTACAACTGTAGGTGTGACGAAGACATTTATATAGAAAAATCCCATGGATTTACAAATCCTAATCATACTATCCTCGACACGATAGGTTTCAGCACCGTTTTTCATAAGTAGTTCACCTAAAAATAGCGCGAGTTTAAGTGTTTTCATCTTAAGCTCCCTCACGCTCTGTTCATTAGCGACTATCTCATCTTCACGTTGCATATTTTCACCTCCGAAATCATTTAATTTAATTAAATATGGTATAATCTTATTATAGATATAATGCGTGATAATTTCAATTTAAACTAGGAAAATAATATGTTTTTCTTATATACATTCACTTGGGGGTCAGTATGATTAGTCTAAAAAATAGGTTAGTAATTACAGATAATATAGATGAGGCTAGAGAGAAGTTGTTTATATCTGAAAATTCAGGGGACGGCTCTAGTTTTTTTATGGGGATAAACCCAGGCATAGAGATATTTAGATTCGATGATTTCATAAAAAACGAAGTGAGCTATTTTTGGAAGGTATTAAATGAGAAATCACCTTATGAACTACCTATATTTATTTCTTATTCAGAGGCTCTTATCATTTTATCTATGATTATAGACAAGGCAAAGGTCACAGATAGATCTTTTTTTGGTTTAAGAATATTTTCAAACACGATGGCAAAGGCAATTTTTAACAGGGTCCGAGATCTAGGCCTTTTGACCTACAAAAATGATATGATATCAGAAGAAGGTAGAAGTATTAAAAGTAAATTGGTCCCATACTTTGATATAAAAAGTTACATTCATCCTGCGATAAATGTCAATGAAGATAAACTTAGGACTTCTATTAAGTGTTACGAGAAGTTTTTTAAATTTTTATTTGAATCGTCAATTCTTGATGATTCCATGGCAAGGATTTTGTATTACACACTCATTCAAGATGAAAAATATATTGAGGACTTTAAGAATAGATACAGTGAGATTGAGTTTATAAACCCGTCTAGATATTTAAGCCCTGGGGTACTTAAGGAGATAGAAAAAATAGTATCCACGAAAGTAATCGATGAGAAGAACTTAGTACACGATATAATCAAGGATATTTCTTTGAGAGCGGAGGTTGAGAAATTTGAACTCTATTCTGAAATGGTGGATTACGCAAGGGATTATATAATGAAATACAACGATGACTCCGTTACAATTTTTGAGAGTTACGAAAGTAAGATACTTAGCTATAGGATGAATACGGATTTTGGGATAAAGAAATATAAAAGTATCTTTGATGATATTTACGGATTGATTTTTTTAAGCACCATTTACAGAATGAAAAATCATAATTTTTTTGGAGATGACTTCAAATATTTCCAAGTCAACTCTTTTATTAGGAAAGTCGATAAATTTTCTGAGATAATAAAACTGAAATCAACTATTGAAAAAGGTGCTATAAAAAATTCCATGTTTAAGGAAGAATTTTTAGATGAGTCTCTAGAAATTTTTTTCGATATGGATTTCAAAGATTTTATTAAAGAAATGAAAGATTATCCCGACGAAATTGGAGTAAAGGTGAGTGAAATTATATTCAATACTCCTAGACATAAGGGAGCTGGAGTTGAACTAAAAGAGAATAATGTTGAGCTAATAGATAATAATTTAGTAGAGAATAAAGAGGAAATAGACGGTGTTTTAGAAGGTAAGGTAGAAGAAATTAAGAATGTTCATGTAGAAAAAAGTAAGGATGCTTACAGCGACTCGATAGATGATTTTAAAGATATAGATAGATTAAAAATATATAAGAGGGTAATGGACCAATACCTTCATTTTGATGATATTATCCAGAGATTAAACTTAGATGAGGACGAAGAAATTTATCTAATAAAAAACATACTAGAAAAATACACAGTACCTTATTCTGATGTAGATAACTCAAAGAGGGTCAATATCATAAGAGGTATAGATATGAATTTCGTTCTTCCAAAGGGTAGAGTAATTGTATTTGACTACACAAATCCATATTGGGATAATAAGGAAGGGGATTTTATAGGCGAAATACTCTTAAAAAAGCCTTCTAAGAGGGAGGAGCTAGCTAGGTATTTAAAGAAAAATCAAACTAATATAGATGAGCTCGTAATACTTGCGAGCGCTCATTCCGTAGAAGGTTATGAGCAGGATAAGTACCTTGCAAATCTCAACATTTGATTTAATGAATTTTAAGAGTTGATGGAGGAAAGTTATGATTAGTTTTACTGAAGAACAAAAGAAAATACTTGATTATTCGGGTGGGACTATGTCAATTTCCGCTGTTCCAGGTGCTGGTAAGACTTTTATAACCACCCACCTAGTTCTTAAGCTACTTAAATCTAGCGAGAAATCTAGGATATTGATTTTGGCATATATGAATTCAGCAGTAAATAATTTCAAAAATAGAATAAATAAGATGATTGATGAGGAAGGTTTAGATGAAAGCTTAAAAAATAGATTTGAAGTTATGACTATTCACTCCTTGGCAACGATGATAATCAAAGAAAATCCAGAACGCGTGGGAATTGATGAGGATTTTATGATTATAGATGATTTTAGGAGAGCTGCAACTCTTGAGTACTTAATACAAAAGCATAAGTACGATGAATCGGGGAACAATACGGAGATGTATAATATACTAAAAAATATGATAGACCCTTCAGCCATTGAAAAAAGCAAGAAAAAAAATAATATACGCGATAATTTAGACAAGACGGTTTTTGATATGGTAACGAGTATTTTGTCAAAGATAAAATCCTATGGGATTTCTATATATGAGTTTGAGGCTAGATTAAAAAAAGGATTGGTCAGTACAATTTTTCCTATTATTAAGGATTACGACGAATATCTAAGAGAAAATGGGCTTATCGATTATGACGATATTTTAAATCTGGCCTTCAGGTTATTAGAGAGTGACGAGGATGTCAGAAACAAGTTTAATCAGCGTTACAGTGTGGTTTTTGAAGACGAGTGTCAAGACTCTAATGAGATACAGTCAGATATATTGTCAATTCTTACCGAAAAGACGGGTAATCTAATTAGGGTAGGCGATATAAATCAGAGTATAACCGGTTCTTTTACATCGTCAAGCCCAAAGAATTTCAGGGATTTTATAAATAGAAGCGATAAAAAAAAGGAGATGACCGTTTCAGGGAGAAGTTCTGATGTAATAATTAATGCGGCCAATAAATTCCTATACGATGTGTCACACGACCCAGGTTTTTCTAGTATCTCTGATGGCGTTTTACAGACATACATCAAAAGTGCTAAGGATGCTGGAATAAGTATGAAAAATCCGCCAAGCGAAGACAGTTTTATTGAGAAAAGAGCTCTTGAAAATGAACAGCGAGAACTTAGGTTTACAGTGGATATGGTAAAAAAATATATGGATAAGTATCCAGAAGATACGGTTGGTATACTTACTAGGGATAGATTTTCTCTAAGCGATCTCTCTATGACATTAGATGAGTCGGGTGTAGAGCATTATAATCTAGGAGAAGTGAGTGCCACAAAGAAAAAATCAGTCAAGAAATTTGGTAAGGTTTTGGAGTTTTTAAAATCACCTGGGGACTTAGATATATTAATCGATTCATTTTTAGCTTCAGAATCTAATTTATTTGACATGTTTTATTTGACTAGATCAAAAAAATATTTTGATGCAGAATTAAATAAGGAAATAGGAAATACATTTAATAAATTCTTCGATTTTGAGGGGAGTGATATGAGCGAAAGTTTTGAGTATATTGGATCAAAACTTAAAGCTATTTACGATGTACAGAAACCCAATGTAAAAAACGGTAATAATATAGAGTTTTCCAAGGAGAATTTTTCTAAGATGGCTATTATAAGTATGAGAAATATGAAAAAGGCATTTAATATGCAATGTTTGCCAATTGATGAGATGATTTTAGAAATGGTTGATTTCTTATGCGAAGATGATTTTGATCGAATGCTGATGGAGTATTTCTCTAAGTATATAAATTTTAGGATGAATTTTGAAGAAGATTTTAATGTTGATGATGTTAGGGATATTGCCAGACTTAATGGCAGGGATCCATTTGGTTTTATACTAAACTTTCTCTCAGAATTAGATGGGTACGAACCTGAAAAGGGCTCACTCACGATATCTACATACCATAAATCAAAGGGGCTAGAGTGGGATTTTGTCGTTATGACAGGTCTTACTGAAAGAAATTTTCCGACTGAAATGAAGAGTTTGAGGACTAAGTATTTTCTTAAAGATAGGTATTCTAGGCCACTAGACATTGCTTTTAGGGAAATATCAAATATAATGGGAGAGGATGCGGAAAATAAAAAAATAGAGGAGTTAAGTGAGACTGCCAGACTTTTTTACGTTGCCATAACACGTGCTAAAAAGAGAATATTTATGTTGTGGCCAAGGAAGAATAAATTTAAATTTGATAATAAGAAGTCAAAATTTGTGGATTTAATCGATGTAGTTAAGCTATCAAGAAAAATATAGAAATATAGACTAACTAAAAACGGTCTGTATTTAGATGTTGTATTATTGGAGGAAATGATGAAGAGGGAATTGGTATTGAGTCAAAATTCTATTAAGACCTTAAGTCAATGCAGTTATAAATTTAAGATCAAATATGTAGATAGATTTTTTTGGAATGATTTTTCCCCTAAAAATCGCGAATATAATGAAGGGTTAAAGCAAGGAGTAGATTACCATATGCGCATTAGACGCTTTTTCCAAAATGTAGGTCATGATGAGGGAATGATGCGTACTAAGCTCTCTACAATCAAATCTTCCTACATAGAAAATGGCTATAAACTGTATAACGAGTTTAAGATAAACTCCTTTTATAAGGGGAGATATTTTGTGGCTGATATAGATATGCTTGCAATTGGAGAAGACGAGGGTAAAATTTATGCTGATATCTGGGATTGGAAGACCGATTTAGTGATGCCATCCCAATCAAATTTAGAAAATAGAATGCAGACTAAGATTTATCTAATATTGACTTATGAGATGATAAAGTCTAGATATCCGGATTTTGATGCTAGAAATTTGAGGATGAAATATTATTATCCAAGGATTGACAGCTATAGCAGGGATATTAAATTTTCTAAGGCACAATATCTAATGACAAAAAAGATGATAGACGCCTACCTAATAGAGATAAACTCCATTGTACTTGGAAATACTACCAGCTACAGGATTGAAAAGGGAGCTTGCAAATTTTGTGAGTACAATAAATTTTGCGATTTTAGCGAATTAACTAATAGAAAATAATAGATAATTAAGACAGGAGGTGAGCAAATGATAGATGTTATTTATGGTGGTAGCGGATGTGGCAAGACGACTGCTACACTAGAGAAGATTAAAGAGGTAGCTTTGAGTGATGACGATAAGATGATTTATTATATTTTGCCAGATCAATATACCTTTGAAGCTGAAAAAAGGCTTGCTAAAATGTATTCAGAAGATCTTACGGATCCTTACGCAAGGATTAGCGTGCTTAGTTTCAATTCACTAGCTAAATTAATTTTGACTCATATGGGAAATATGGATAGGACTGTGGTAGATGCAGCTGGAAAGTCCATTATGACTTACGAAGCTGTAAAAAATACGAAGAAGAATTTAAATTTATATGGAAGTTTGTATAGGAATAATAGTTTTATAAAATCCATTTCGTCAATTATTTCTGAAATGAAACAATATGATGTGGGTGTTATAGATTTGGAGAGAATGAGAGAAGAATTGTCTCTAAGTGAGAAAAATCATGAGTCTCTAGAGCTAAAAATGGCAGATGTAACTGAAATTTACAAGGAGTACGACAAAATACTGTCTAGAAATTGGATAGAATCCACTGATATAATAACACAGGCATCTATTTTAGGTCGTGACTTTGAGTTAATCGACGGCGCATATTTTTTTATAGACGAGTTCACTGGATTTACTCCAAATCAGTATAAGTTATTGGATTTGATAATAGAGAAGTCAAAGTATATGTCAATTGCTCTAACCCTATACGAAGACAATACTAAGGCGAGATTTAAAGATGGTGCTAGTATATTCTCTAGGTCTATAAATACGTATAAAAATATAAAGGAGAGGGCTGTAAAATTTGGAAGGGAATTTAGGGCTTTAAACTGTGGTTCAAACTCTAGGAGGACTTCAAAAGAGGACTTGATTTTGCTAGAAAAAAACTACAATACCTATCCTTACGACATTTATGAGGAAGAAGTTGAAGATATTGTAATATCTGTGTTTAACGATATGTATCAGGAAGTCGAGGGCGTTGCAAAAGAGATACAAAGACTTATATCTGAAGAGGGTTACAGGTACAAAGACATAGCAATCACTGTAAGGGAGCTTGAAAACTACGATTACATAATCCAATCAATATTTAAAGAGTACTCAATTCCTTTTTTCTTAGATAAAAAAATAAAGGCTTCAGATAATCCGCTTTCTCTTCTAGTTAGCTCGTTTCTTGATATTGTAGAGAAAAATTTCAGGCGCGAAGATGTAATAAGCTTTTTGAAAAATGGATTGATAGACGCAGATGACGACGTTATTTTCGAACTTGAAAATTTCGCTATAGAAAATGATATAACGGGAAATAAATGGTTTAAAAACTTCGCTCATATTAGGACTGTATTTAATATAGATTATGACTTAGATGTTAATGACGAGGATAAATTACATAGGCTTGAAGAAATAGATGCAATAAAGAAATCATTGATAGAGCCGATAAGAACTTACTCAACTTTGATGAAAGATGCAAAAAATGCTACTGAAAAATGCAGGGTGATTTATGATTTTTTAGTCGGAATGAATGTTGACAAGAATTTACTCTCTATAGCTTCAAAGGCCAAGGAAGATGAAAATAACACAAGGATGCTTGAATATCTACAGATATGGGATAAGTTTATAGATTCCATAGACCAGATAGTAGAAATTTGTGGAGATAAAAAGGTTAGTTTTATAGATTTTCGCTCTATGATGGACCTTTGTTTTTCTGAATATGAGGTCGGAGTAGTTCCACTTGGGGCTGACCAGCTGATGGTTTCATCCATTTCCAGGTTTAAATCGGATAGGGCCAAAGTAATATTTACCCTTGGCGTAAACGAGGGAGTAATTCCCCAAACTCAGAAGGAAAATAACATAATAGGAGATAAGGATAGAGATGTTTTGAGGGACTTCGGTATCGTAATCGACTACGGGAGCACTTACAAGCTTTATGATGAGGAGTTTTTAATATACAAACTTCTGACATCGGCTGTAGACAGGTTGATATTATCCTATCCTCTCACAGGGAAAAATGATAGATCTCTAAGACCTTCATCCATTTTAAATAGGATTAAGAGGATATTTCCTAAACTAAAAGAGGACGATTATACCGATGTTGATAAGAGAGTACTAAATGTCGTCGATAAAAAAGGTATTTCTCGATACAAGCAAATTTCAGAGGATGTATTTAAAAAAATACTAGCAGCACTTGAATTTGATAATTCTCAGAGGACTCTGGATAGATTAATCGCCAAGGATTTGTTTAAATCAAAAAATCTTAGCACTACTAAGGTCAGTACATTTTATAGCTGTCCTTATAAATACTTTATAGATTATGGTATCAGGGCAAGGGAAAGGCGAGAGTATAAGTTTGATTACAGTGATATGGGCAGCTTAGTACATAAGATTTTGGAGATATTTGACAGGGATATAAGATCTATGGGGCTTGAATGGAATGACCTCAGATTAAAGGATATAGATGAGGGAGTAGATGGAATTTTAAAAGGCATTTTAGAAAAAATACCGGACTATATCTTAAATATGAATAAAAGATATGAATACAGCGCTTTTAGGTATGCTTCAGGTTTAAAAGAGAGTATGAGATGGGCAAAGGAACATATAAGTGCGGGGAATATGAAACCGAGCTTTCACGAACTGGAATTTTCTAATAAGGGGAAGATAGGAGCTCTTAAGATTCCTCTAAAAGACGGCTATGTAAATGTTAGCGGAAAGATAGACAGAGTTGATACAGTTGAAAGTGAAAGGGGTCTTGGTTTAAAGGTAGTCGATTATAAAACAGGGGCTAATACATTTTCAATAGAGGATATATACAACGAATCAAACTTTCAGTTAGTCATATATATGTCGGCTCTACTAAAAAATCTAAAGAGAGAGGCATATCCTATCGCATCTTATTACACCTATGTAAAAGATGAGATATTAACTACAGATATCGACTATAATATGGATGAGGATGCTCTTGAGAAAATAAGAGCTAAGGCTTATCAACCTAGGGGGTATTTCGTCGATTTAGAAAAGAACTTAATGCAACTCGACCAAGTGGCTGAGTCCACAGGAGTAAGCAAGTATTTTAACTTTAAGAGGAAGAAAAATGGGGAGTTTTATGAATCAAACATACTCACTTCTGAGGAGTTTGGAGTACTTGAAAATTTTGTGTCGAATAAAATCTCGTCAATGTACAAAAATACTAATGATGGGATAATTAGTGTCAGCCCGAGAAAAGAGGGGTTAAGTCCTAGTTCACAGATAACCTCATGTACCTACTGCGATTACAAGGCGATTTGTAAGTTTGACGAAAAACTTAGGGGAAATAAACTAAGAGAACCAAAGAGATTAGTTGATGAGATAAAAGAAACTAAAGACATAAAAAAACCTACTACACAGGACAAAATTTCGTTTATGAAAGAAAAACTAGAAGATACTGAAAAGAGAGGAGGTGGAAATCTTGAGTAGTGTAAGATGGACCGACGAACAACAAAAAGTCATCGACAGCAGGGGATCAAACCTATTAGTTGCTGCGGCTGCCGGGTCAGGTAAGACAGCGGTTTTGATAGAGAGAATAATATCTATGATAACAGATGAAAATAACCCTGTTGACTTAGATGAAATACTGGGCGTTACATTTACCAATGCAGCTGCGACGGAAATGAAAGAGAGAATTTCTGACGCCATAAACAAGAAGCTAAGCGAGCATCCTGAGGATACTAGGCTAAAAAGGCAGAATATACTTCTCTCAAAGGCTAAGATTTCCACGATTCACTCATTCTGTCTAGATGTTATCAGGTCTAATTTCCATAGAGTAAACATAGACAGCGACTTCAAGACAGTTGAACCAGAAGAGATGGGGATACTTAAGGAAGAATCTATGGTAGAGACTTTTGAGCAACTTTACGAAATAGGAGATGAGGGATTTTTAAAGATTGTTTCTATGCTTTCCAATAAGCTAAACGACGATGAGGCGATAAGCAGTTTAATTAAAATTTACGATAAAATTCTAGCTTACCCAAATCCGTTTGAGTACCTTAGAAAATCCCTTAAATCTTATGAGGAAATAGAAAAAAACGGATATAAGACTTCTGAGGTATATAGATATTTTTATCGAAAAATACAATTAGGGCTAAATAATGTAAGGGATAATCTAGAAAAAGGGCTTGAGGAGGCCTCATATTTAAATACAGAAAAAAAGACTCATAAGATGTACGAGAAGATTGATGAGTTTTTAAATATTTTGGATGAGGTCATGGGAAGTTCAGACGCAGAAAATCCATTTTACAAGTTTGATAAATTCAAACTTCCAGGACTTCAAGGCCTTAGAGCTACTAAGGAAAATTTAGGATATTTTGATGCAGCCAATGAGTATTTTAATTTAGCGAGGGATGAGTACAAGGAGACTCAGGTTTTAAAACAAGTAATTGGGGAAGAATTTATGATGGTTTCTGTCAAAGATTCCATTATGTTGATGAAGTCATTGATTGAGATAATGACAAGATTTGATTCTATATACTCAGATAAGAAGAAACAAAAATCCCTTATTGATTATGCAGATATGGAGCATATGACTTTGGATATTTTGACTGATTTGGATAAGGACAATAATTTAATACCGTCTGAAATAGCAAATGAATATAGAAAGTACTTCAAAGAGGTATTTGTCGATGAATATCAGGATATAAATCCAGTGCAAGAGGAAATACTAAATGCAATCAGTGACATCGAGCCGTTTAATAGATTTATGGTAGGAGATATTAAACAAAGTATATACGGTTTTAGAAATGCTGATCCGACAATATTTTTAGACAAGTACAACAGTTATTTTGATGTAACTAATGAAGATTTCGATTTAGTAAATTTGAATACAGAAAAATCACATCGGAGTTTTTTAGATAAAAGAAAGATAATTCTTTCTAAAAATTTTAGAAGTCGAAAAAATGTGCTTGAATCGACGAATTTTATTTTTAAACGGATTATGTCAGAACCATCTGGAGAGTTAAATTATGGACCTAGTGAGTATTTATACCCAGGGGCTAGTTTTAAAGGAGAGGATCCATTAAGCGAGATTAAGATAATCACAGAGGAAAGTAAGCTAAATGAAGAAGAGGTAGTTTCTAAGATTATCCAAGATCTTGTTAGCGGAAAGTCAAAAGTAAATATAATCGATAAAGAAACAGGTAAATTTAGTCTTCCTCAATATAAAGACATAGTCATACTGTCTAGGAGTGTATCTTCAAAGGTTGATAAGATAACTAATGAGCTAGAAAAAAGAGAGATTCCTATTTTTTGTGACACTGGAAGTGGATTTTTCTCTACATTAGAAATTAAAACGATGCTATCTATATTAAAGATTATCGACAATCCAGATCAAGATATAGACTTACTAGCGACATTGACATCTCCTATTTTTGATTTTAGTGATGATGAACTTGCAAAAATAAGGCTTAAAAAAAATAGCGGCTCTATTTATAAGGCTATTATAGAGATAGCAAGGCCAAAAAAAATAGTTGACTCCATTTCCAAAGAAGAGCAATCGGATAAATATTACGACTCAGTGCTGGTAAAAAAATTGAAATCTTTTTTAGATACAATCGATGAATGGAGGTATGTGTCAAAGCTAAGCCAAATACATGAACTCATATGGAAGATTCTATTTACGACAGGTATGTATGAGTATTACGGTGCTTTAAGCAATGGGCCTCAAAGACAGAAAAATCTCATGCTTATTTTTGACAAGGCAAGGCAGTTTGAAAATACTTCATTAGCGGGACTATACAGATTTATTACTTATATTGAGAGGCTTAAATCGATTGGATCTGAAACTGGTGAGGCTAAGATACTCAGCGAGAACTCAAATGTAGTGAGATACATGTCCATGCACAAGTCTAAGGGACTAGAGTTTCCAATAGTAATCATATATGGGGCGGGCACTAGCTTCAATTTAAGAGATATAAACAACGATATCTACCTCGATGATGATGGAGTTGTATTTAAGTTTTTGGATGAGAGAAGACGTATAAAACTAAAAACTATATTCAATAAGAGGGCAGAAGAAAAATATAGAAAAAAAATACTTTCTGAGGAGATGAGAACTCTATACGTAGCTATGACACGTGCAAAAGAGAAGCTAATCATTACTGGAAAAGTCAAAAACTTCTCGAAAAAATACAGTGATTTTATTGCTGAAGAGAAAAATAATAAAGATGTATTAATAAAAAATTCAGATTTAATATTAGCGAAAAACTCACATTTAGAATGGATTTTGATGTCTTTATCTCGCCACGAGGACCTCAAAAAATTTAACAAGAAGATTTTCGATAGTTCTGGGGATGAAATTCCAAATTTAGAATATATTGTAGATGACTCTAGATGGGATATTGAAGTCGTAGGGAAAGAAGTCAATACAACTGTGGGCAATTATGACGAAAGAGTCAATAGCAATGCGTTTAAAAATGACGATAATATTGATAATATTATTGATGATGAAAAGAAAAAAGATGATTTTGAAAATGAAAAACTAGAAATTGCTGATGTAATGAGACTTATGGAGTTAAATAGAAGTAGGGAACTTTGGTCTTATCCGTATGAGAATCTAGTAAATAAACCAACGAGTATTTCTGTGACTGAGATTAAGAAAATATTTGAAGAGAGAAACCTATTTTTTGATTCAGAAATCGAGCTAGGATTTGAGGAAATAAAAAAAGAAGAGATACACAAAAAAGAACTTAAGGATATTAAGGATCTAAAAAAACCGTCTTTTATGAGAGAAGACAAGACATACTTAGACGCCGCAAAAAGGGGAACTATAATTCACCATCTAATGCAGATTATAGATTTAAATGAAGTTGACAGCCTTGAAAAAGTAGAAAAACAGATCGACTCATTTTACCGAAAAAAAATACTCTCTCATGAGGCTATGTCCGTGGTAGATGCGAAAAAAGTATTTGCTTTTTTTGAATCTAAGATAGGAAAAAGAGCTTTAAAATCTGATTACATCGGGAGAGAGAGGGAAGTTTTAGACAATGTGGATCTAGCTAAACTCTACCCTGAAATAGGGGATGTGACGGGAGAATTTTCTATGATGAGGGGTATAGTAGATATGTTTTTCGAAGAGGATGAAGAGCTTGTGGTCGTAGACTATAAAACTGATATGATGAAGGGAAAGACCTTGAAATCCATCAAACAAAAATACAAGGTTCAACTAGATTTATACGCAAAAGCGTTAGAAAAAATTACAGGGAAAAAGGTTAAAGAAAAATGGATATACCTGTATGGAATAAGCAGGGAATTAAAAATTGATTAGGAGGTGATTTATTGAAAATAATTCATACATCGGACTGGCATTTAGGAAAAAACTTAGAGGGGCGATCTAGGATAAGTGAACAGATAAAATTTTTAGATTCATTTGTAGATGAGGTAAACGAGAAAAATCCCGATATTGTAATTATAAGCGGAGATATTTTCGACACTATAAATCCTCCGTCTATTGCAGAAAAACTCTATTATAATACAGTTAGAAAAATTTCCGATAATGCAAAGAGACTCGTCGTTGTAATAGCAGGAAATCATGACAGCCCAGATAAAATAGAGGCGGGTAAAAACGTACTTGAGGATTTGGGCGTATATGTTTTCGGCTATCCAAACACATCATCAGAGCCTAGGAAATTCGATGGATTTTCTATAACCAAGACATCTCCGGGTTATATTAGATACGAAAATAACATGGGCGAGGTAACAAACATTATTATGCTCCCATATCCTAGTGAGAGTAGATTGGGATATAAGTTAGATTATAGAGATGACTCTAAATCAAATCAAGATAAATACAATGAAATAATAAAGGAGCACTTTAAAAATCTAGCTCAAAATTTTTCTAGTGATGAGATAAATATATGTGTTTCTCATATTTTCGTCATCGGAGGAGAGCCAAGTGAGTCAGAAAGGTCTGTGGAGTTAGGAGGATCGTATTTGATAAGCACTTCATCTCTTCCAGCTAATGCCGATTATATTGCTCTTGGTCATCTACACAAAAATCAAAAGGTGTCCGAAAAATTAAATGCCTACTATTCGGGATCTCCAATTCAATATTCTAAGAGCGAAAGAATTTATACAAAGTTTTACAACGAGGTAGATATAAAAAAATACAGTAATAAATCAGACACTCTAGTTAAGATGATTCCAATTGATATTTCACGCCCTATTAGGTTATTTCAATACGCCTCACCTGAGGAGGCGCTTGACTCTGAGATAGAAGAGGTATGTTGGGCTTATCTAGAAATAAAGACTGACAGGGTAATTACACAAGATGAGATTAAGAGTTTAAAGTCGAAGATAGATGAAGTAATTGAGATAAAGCCTATTTTTGATAATATCGAAAGGGAAAAGATAGAATTAGATATAAAAAAAATGGATGAAGTAGAACTATTTAAAAATTTCTTTATCAAAGAAAAGGGGTTTGAACCGACAGACAAGATAATTAATTTGTACGAGAGGTTGCTTGGAGGTGTTGAAGATGAAGCCGATTAAATTAGAAATCACTGGACTAAATTCATATGCAACCACTCAAACTATTGACCTTGAAAGACTCACTTCAAAAGGACTCTTTGGTATTTTTGGCAGTACGGGAAGTGGCAAGACTACCATTTTAGATGCACTGACTTTAGCACTTTACTCAGAGATTCCTAGAAAGACTAAGGATTATATTAATTCAGGAACTAATAGTGCAACGATTAACCTGACTTTTAGCGTAAACCTATCTTCAAAAACCAAAACATTTATGGTTGAGAGAAAGTTTTCGAGGACTAAAAATGGGGTGTCAAACTCTAAGGCAAAACTTATTGATATGGAGGAAGATCGTGTTATAGCGGATAAGAAGACGGAGGTAGATTCAGAAATCCTAAATATAATAGGCATCGGCTATGAGGATTTTACTAGGTCCGTAGTACTTCCACAGGGCAAGTTCAATCAGTTTCTCACCTTGGTAGGAGCTCAAAAGAGGGCGATGCTTGAGAGGCTTTTTGGTTTGGATCTTTATGGCTCAAAGCTTAAAGATAATATAGATCAGGAGGCAAAAAAGGCTGACGTAAATTTGCAGGTTATAAATGCTAAGTTGAGTTCACTTACTCACTATACAAAAAAAGATCTTGATGAGGAAATACAAAAATTAAAATCGATAGAAAAAGAGATAACTTCGGTCACACAGATTATCGAGAGGGAAAAAGAGGATATAAAAATTCACACCAAATATGAGGAAGCAGCAGAATTACTCCTTAGCTCACTTAAGGAAAAGAACTCTCATACAACTAGACTTGGAGAATTTAAGCGTAGAAAATTAGATCTGGGTTTAAGTATTTTTTCTTATAATACGTCAAGGCTTATAACCAATAAAGAAAAATTAGAAAAAGTTATACAAAAAGACGACTTGGCTTTAAATGAAAAAAATAAAGAGTACGAAACTGAGGTAAAGAATAAAGAGGATTTGTCATCTAAGTTTTATGAGTATGAAAGAGAATATAAAAACATAGCAAAGTTGGTCGAGAAGAAATCGTCAATACATTCATATATTAAAGATTATTCGGTTTTAAACGAAAAAATAAAGTCTCAAAATAACGAAAAAATAGACTTAGAAAAGAAAAAAGAAACACTGACAATAAAAAATAATGAGCTTACAAAAAAATTAGATGAGATAAATACTTCAATATTGGATATAAACAAAAATATCAAAAAAGTTGAATTAGAACTTGATAATGTAACTGTTACCTCATTGTCGGCTATATTGAGACGGGATTTAAAAGAAGGGGTTGCCTGCCCGGTTTGTGGTTCGAAAGAACACGACCTACATTCTGAAAAAGACGAGAAGGATTATGAAAAAGCCAAGAGTTCAATAGATTCTGTAAAAGAAAAACTAAATGCTCTAAAGGAAGAGAAAGAAAAAAATACCTCTTTCCTACAAGAGATTAGGATGAACTTGGTGGAGGCTGAGTCTAATCTTAAATTTATAGAAGAAAAACTTAATTCTATAGATAACGAAGGGAAAAAATCTTTAGATGCTCTCAAACGATTAGAATCAGAGATTTTTTCTAAAACAGGAGAAAATTTCGTGTCGGCTCAAGAATTTTTAAGAGATGTAGATATAAAGATCAAAGAAATAACCGATGGATATGAAAGATATAAAGTTAAGCTAGAATCGTCTAAAATCAAGGCGGATAAGATTATGTCGGAGAAAAATGAGATTGAGGGGCGTATTTCAACTAACACTGGAATATATGAAAATGTCATTGATGAATTACTTGAAAAAATAGACAGCATTGCTCCAAATCTCAAGTTTGATGAATATGATCACAGAACAATTCCGAAAAGCCTAATAAATTTTGATAAGGATTCTATCGAGAAAGTTGAGATTGAGGAAATTATCGAGTTTTCTAAGTCAAATTTTAGGAATAGAGATTTAATCGAAGAGGAGAGAAAAGAAGTAGATGACTTTTTTTCTGTAACTGATAAGCTAATCTCTAATGTAAATAGCGCTACTGAGAATTTCAAAACTGTAGCACAGTTAGCACAATCTCATAGGTTAAGCGTTGTTGATAATAATAAAAAATCAGGATACAATGATGACTCTGGTAAAGTCGTCCCTGTAGAAGAAAGTGGAGGAGAAAGTTATGTTTGGTTTATTGAGAAAAATAATAGTAAAGATTTCGAAGGTTATATTCAGGTTATTTATGATAAGAGTAAAAGCAGAGGTAACCAAAAAAGGGATGGACTTCGTAGCAGGGAGAGCTACAAAGAAAGAATCACAAGAGAAGCCGGAATCAAGAGCGGAAAAATTAAGGAAATACAGACAACGCTAGAAAGTCTCAAAGTATACAAAAAAGAGCAAAGGGAAGCTAAGGAGTACTACGATGATATCATGCTCCTAAAAGATCTTTTCAAGGGAAATAAATTTATCGAATACATTGCAAAAAATCAGCTTAGTATGATAGTTTATGAGGCATCTGAAAGACTTAGCAGGATTACAAACGAGAAGTACTCCTTAGAAATCGACAATGAACTCAATTTTTATATCAGGGATTATGTGAGCGGAGGACAGCTTAGAAATATAAGCTCTCTATCTGGAGGAGAAATGTTTATAGCGTCCTTGTCGCTTGCAGTCTCCCTTTCATCCCATATTCAGTTGAGAAATAAGAGTCCACTAGAGTTTTTCTTCTTGGATGAAGGTTTTGGAACACTGGATCACGATTTACTCGAAACTGTGATTGATTCACTAGAAAAGCTTAAGTCTGAGAATTTGAAGATAGGTCTTATTTCTCATGTGGATGAGCTTAAATCAAGGGTTCCTATAAAACTAATAGTCGATAAAGATGAGGGAGGATCATCTCACGTTAAGATGGAGTTGACATAATTGAATTTAGATATGGATTTGGTTTTCTAATTTCTATAAATTATGGAAAATTGAGCTTCTTTATGCTATAATTATTAAAGATTGCACGTTATGTTCTTGTATTCAATTTTTAAGGATACAGGAAAATGTGCTTATTAATTTGTTTGTATAGGAGAGTGGTTTTGGTTGGATTCGACCGTTGAAATATTGCAGATAGTTTTACTTGCAATACTTTTATGCTTGTCTGGGTTTTTCTCAGCAGCAGAGACAGCATTCACATCGCTTAGTAGATTAAAGGTTAGGCAGATGGAGGATGAAGGCATGAAGGGGGCCCATACTGTAAAGTATGTACTTAGCAATCCAAAAAAACTTCTCGGGAGCATACTTGTAGGAAATAACATTGTAAATATAGCGGCAACATCTATATCAACATCAATTTTATTAGCTATATTTGGTAAAGATGGAGTCGTTATAGCTACAGTTGCTATGACACTATTTATATTACTTTTTGGGGAAATAACGCCGAAAAATATAGCGGCAAACAATCCTAGTAGGGTGGCAGGACATTTATCAAGTGCTATAAAATTTGTTATGATGATTCTTACTCCTCTTGTCTTTATTTTCAATATCCTGACGAATATAATTTTTAGGTTGTTTGGAATAAAGGATACAGATAAGAGTTCAATCATCACCGAAGAGGATATAAAGGTGCTATTAAACGTAGCACATGAAGAATCTGTTCTCGAGATGGAAGAAAGAGAGATTATTAATAATGTCTTTGAATTTGGAGATATGCAGGCTAAACATGCCATGGTTCAGAGAATCGATATGGTTGCCATCGATATCGAGGACAGTTACGATGAGATAATAGATATTTTTAAAGAGGATAAACTCTCAAGGATGCCTGTATATAGAGAAACCATAGATGATATCGTGGGTATTCTCAATATTAAAGACCTTATGTTTATGACTCAAGAGGAGATAGATAATTTTAAGGTTGAAAATTTCATGAGAGAGCCTTATTTCACATATGAATTTAAAAAAATTACTCAGCTTCTAGAGGATATGAAAACTGAGAGAGCACATATTGCTATCGTTCTTGATGAGTACGGTGGAACTGCTGGTCTACTTACCATTGAAGACTTGGTAGAGGTACTTGTAGGAGATATTGAAGATGAGTATGATGAGGACGAAGATGAGATAGTTCAAATAAATGATCACGAGTTTTTAATCGATGGAAGTACAAAATTAGAAGATGTTGGAGAACTTCTCGGGGTTGAACTCGAGTCAGAAGACTTTGACTCTATAGGTGGATATATTATAGGGCATCTAGATAGGTTACCAGAAGAAAATGAGGTAATTGAGTTAGAAAATGCTGTATTTTGTATTCAGGAAATAGAGAAAAACAGGATAAAGGTAATTAAGATGTTGACAGGTGTTGAAAAACTTCCTGAACAGACGGAGGATATTACTGAGGAATAGTTTTTAACTTAAATTCCTTTGAATAAACTGTGTATATAGGAGATGTTATTATGAATGAAAACGAAATAAGACAAAGGTCAGTTGACAGGTTTTTAAAGTATGTCCAGTTTGACACTCAGTCAGACCCAGATTCAGAAACTTGCCCATCAACAGAAAAACAAAAAAAGCTTAGTCTTTATATAGTAGACGAGCTAAAATCTATGGGATTAGAAGATGCGCACATGGATGATGACGGATATGTATATGCTACATTAAAAGGTAATGTAGAAGGCAAAAAGACTGTTGGATTTATTGCCCACGTAGATACATCACCTGATATGAGTGGTAAGGATATTAAACCTAGATTAATCGAAAATTATGATGGTAAGGATATTCTTCTAAATGAAGAAAAAAATATTTATACCAAAGTAAGTGATTATCCAGAAATAGCTGACCTTAAGGGTATGGACATCATAGTAACAGATGGTACAACTCTTCTTGGTGCTGATGATAAGGCTGGAGTTTCTGAAATCGTGACAGCTGTTGAATATCTAATAAATCATCCTGAGATTGAAAGAGGAGATATTAAGATAGGATTTACTCCTGATGAGGAAATAGGCAGGGGAGCAGACAAGTTTGACGTAGAAAAATTTGGTGCAGACTTTGCATATACTTTAGATGGTAGTGTAATGGGAGAGATAGAATATGAAAACTTCAACGCTGCCTACGCTAAAGTTCTAATCCAAGGTAGAAATGTGCATCCTGGCTTTGCTAAAAATAAATTAATAAATGCGCTATACATTGCTGGTAAGGTTATGGAGCTATTCCCTTCAGATGAGAGACCAGAAACTACTGAAGGTAGGGAAGGTTTCTTCCACTTAAATGATATGAAGGGGAATGTAGACAGAGCTGAGATGACTTATATCATCAGAGACTTTGACAGAGACAACTTTGAAAAGAGAAAAGAGTTCTTTAAAAATCAAATAGAAAAGATAAACTCTGAGGTTCAAGGGGAAGTTACCGCAGACATAGGTGATCAATACTACAATATGAGAGAAAAAGTTGAGCCTGTGATGTACGTGGTTGATATAGCTAAGGAAGCTATGGAATCAATTGATGTAGAGCCAATAATAACACCTATAAGAGGTGGTACAGATGGGGCTAGATTATCATTTATGGGACTTCCTTGTCCTAACTTATTCGCTGGAGGAATAAACTTCCACGGTATTAACGAATTAGTTCCAACAGTTGCAATTGAGAAAGCGACTAAACTAGTTATTGAGATAGTAAAAAGAGTAACAGAAGTAAAGTAAATTATGATTTAAGTTTCTTAAAAAAGGCCTGTTTTGCAGGTCTTTTTTTCATTGGTTTATTTGGTTGTATAATATATAGCGTTGATGAGAAAAATTTAAAGTCTAAAGATAGAT
>JASBZE010000022.1 GCA_029983575.1 Peptostreptococcaceae bacterium | reverse complement strand
TTTTAACAACTTTTTTTAAATTTTTATTCGTTTTTTTCATCCAACTGAATCGAACGCTGTTTTCTCTATGTATACATTTAGATTTTTAATTTTCTTATTCCCTTGATCCAAGCTGTTTTTCGTCGTCATTACATTTATTTTCTTATTATGTAGACGCATTATCTACATTTTAGTTTTGTTAACTATATCATATTATCACGATTTCAATTATAATAAAAGTAGGACATAAAAAAATTGTTTTACAACGAGAGGTGAGTTTATGAAAAAGAAGATTCTTATTATGACTGCTTCGACTGGCGGAGGGCACAACAGGGCTGCAAGGGCGATCGAAGAGGAACTTTTAAGCATCTCTGATGACAAAATAAAATTAGACGTTAAAATAATAGATAGCTTTAGATCCGTAAATACCTTTATGGATAAGCTAATTTCAGGAAGCTACGAAACTTCTGCCAAGTATTCACCTGCGACTTATGGCAGAATTTATCATATATCAGATACTAAGGCCATGTCAAAAAAGGAGCACAAGAACAATTTGCTTACAAAGTTTTTGGCGATTAAATACAGGAAGCTTATTCGAACTGAGATGCCCGATTTAATTATCGGTACACATTCTTTTCCCATGGTAGCCATGAGTCTCCTAAAGCTCGATAGTTATGGATATTTCCCTAAGCTAATGACGGTTTTTACAGACTATACCGCACACTCTGCATGGATTCAAAGTGAGGTTGACTACTACGTGGTCGGGGACGCCTATGTAAAGGAGCTTATAATCGACGAGGGCATTAACGAAGACTCTATCCATACCTTGGGTATACCTATAGAGAAATCTTTTCTTGAGAGCCGTCCTAGAGCTGATGTACTGGGTGAGTTGGGTCTAGATCCAAATAAGTTCACGATACTCCTTATGGGAGGTAGTTTTGGAGCGGGAAATATCTCTGAGTCCCTCGATGAATTGATTGCAATAGATCGTGATTTCCAAGTTCTCGTAATTACTGGAAGAAACACCACTTTGAAAAACAAGCTCGAACATAAGATGGGCTACGTTATAACGGATAAAAATGTAAAAATCCTGGGGTTTGTAGATAATATGAATGATATCTTATCTTCATGTGATATCTTGATCACAAAGCCTGGAGGCCTTACTACTACCGAAGCCCTAATTAAGGAAATCCCAATGGTCATCCCTTATTTCATTCCTGGACAAGAGGAAGAAAACCTAGACTTCTTTACAAACTGCGGGGCTGCTATTAGGGCAACGAAAAAATTTAGCCTAAGCGTTATAATAAAGGTTCTTATGGATAATCCCGAGAGAGTCGAACTTTTGAGAGAAAATATAAGGACGATAAAAAAGACAGACTGCGCAAAAAAAATAGCCGAACTCTCATATAAAATTTTGGGCGGCGACGAAATAAAATAAGAACGGCTACAAATAAAAATAAGAAGAAATACAGGGCGAAACCCCATCGATATCGATTGGGTTTCGCCCTGTTTACTGTACTATTGGTTTAAATTATAAGCTTACTTATCGTCGTCTTACTTATCTTCAACTTACTTATCATCGTCTTCAGAAGAAACTATAGTAACTCCACTAAGGTCTTTTTCAGCTATTATATCCTCTATTGTTTCCTTAGTTTCCATCAATTCTTCTAAACTCATTGAATATAGGTCTTTTCCAGAAGCTGTAGGAACGTCGATTCCCTTTTGTTTTAGGAATGAATTTACCTTGTCTTCATTTTTCTTATAAGCGTAAAAACCAACTACGCCAATTCCTATACCTATAGCTATACCCTTTACTAATTGATTGTTTAAATTGTTCATCGTAATAATTTTCCTCCTAGTTTATTATTTATTAATTATATCACCTTTTGACCTACTCTGTGATAAGACTCTAAACATCTGTTTAAAAACTTGTTTAAATATCCCTTTTCGACGTTTTTAGGAATCACCTTCGTGTCATTTCCTTTTTTAACAATGTCGAGTTCTACAAATGAACTCTTGGTATTGGCTAAGTGCCTTCCGAATGTTATAGCCCATGCTATGGCAGGAGCAAATCTATTTTCCTTACCAACTTGGTTTATTAGATACATTACAGACATTACCTCAGGGTCAAATGTTCCCCTGTCGTTAATCTCCTTGTAACCGTGCTCGATAATAGCTCCAACAGTTGTTCCAAGAGTAATCCACCTTAGGATTTTTCTGTATGTGTCAATTGACGAAACTATACTAGCTCCAGTCACCATTGACCTCGTACCGTTTAAAACAGCTGAAGCACTCGGATAAATAGCGCTCATAAGTAGATCCCCAGCTATAAAAGCAAGGCTAAGGTAAGCCGAATACCCCATAAAGTATTTCTTGCAAACCGTATAACTTAAGGTTAACCTCTTAGTACCGAGGTCTTGAGCGTACTTTGCACAGAATTTATACACTATGCCCTCAAAATCTGATAGGCTAGAGTCAAATTCAATCAAAACCCCCATAGTTACCCTATTGTATTCTATCTTTTTTATTTCCTCCTTAGCAGCCATCTCCCTTATTATTCTATGGGGATTTCTAAGTGGCCTCTCTAATTTGAGCCTTATTCTCCCCTCTAGAGAGTGAACTACTGTGAGGTTTGTATTATCATATCTATTCATTTGCAACACCCATATCGTAGAATAGCAGCCTTACTGAGTTACCAACCACAAAAATCGTACTCATATTATGAAGTACAGCTGACCAGAATACAGACAGATTAGTGGCGGCTCCAAGTATTAGGCCGACAGTATTTATACTAATTACCAAGGCGAAGTTTTGCTTCACTATATCCATGGTGTGGTTACTCATCTTTAATACCCTAGGAATCATCATAGGCTCATCTGAGTTGATCACTATATCTGAAGTTTCCATCGCTATGTCAGTAGACTTAGAACCAAGTGATATACCCACATTTGCATAGGATAGAGCTGGTGCGTCATTTATGCCATCGCCGACCATTATCACATTTGTACCCTCTGATTTAAGCTTGAGTATGTGATCGGCCTTCTCCTCAGGAAGAAGCTCAGCCTTATACGTATCGGCGTAAATATATCTGGCAACTTGCTTAGCTTGATCTTCAGTATCCCCTGTAAGCATAACGACCTCGTTTATTCCGTTACCCCTTAGCATATTTACAGTACGCTTGAAATTTCTCCTAGTCTTATCTAAGGTACATATAAGTCCCAGGAACTTCTTATCCAAGGCTACGTAAATTGGAGAGTAACCCTTGGCCTTATCGCTTATCCTCTTAGGAACTGTAATTGAATTTTCCCTCATAAAAGCTAGGTTACCGACTCTAACTACTCCCTTGTCAGTTACAGTTGTATGAGTTCCCCTAGCAACTACTGTCACTATCTCATCATGTTCAGGAATTTCAACTCCTAGGAGTTTTCCATACTCAAGTACAGATGATGCAAGTGGATGAGATGAGGTTTCTTCTGCAGCACAAGCGAGTGATATTACCTCGTGCTCTGTCATATTCTTGTCGTTTATCACCACTTCAACGACCCTAGGTCTTCCTTCTGTGATAGTTCCCGTCTTGTCAAACACTATAGTATCTATAGAGGACATCTGCTCTATAAATGCGCCGCCCTTTATCAGTATACCTTTCTTAACAGCTGAGTTGATAGCAGCTGAAAAGGCAGTTGCAGTTGATAGTTTGATACCGCATGAATAGTCTATTACCATCATGTTTAGCGCCTTTGTAGTATTTTTCGTAGTCAGGTAAACCATACCGCTCAAAAGGAAGTTAAGTGTTACTAGGTAGTTTGAAAACTTATCTGCGTAAGCCTGTATAGGTGCTTTTACCGCAGCAGAATTTTCGACTAAATCGATTATCCTAGAAATTACCGTTTCATCTCCTACCTTTTCAGCCTTAACAACCACAGAACCATTTTTTATGATACCACCGGCAAAAATCTTGTCCCCAGTTTTCTTTACTACTGGCATGTATTCACCTGTGATAGAGCTTTGATCTATTATGGCTTCTCCTGAAACTACCTCACCATCGACTGAAATCTTTTCGCCTATTTGTATCATTATATCGTCGTCTTTAGAAATGGCTTCGATTTTTGTCTTTACAGGATTTCCAAGCTCATCCATCTTCCATACATATTCTTGGTCTATACTTAGAAGTTCCTTTATTGATTTTCTGGTCTTTTCCATCGTATAAGCTGTCATAAGCTCAGCCACATCTGATAGGGCGATTATAGTCAAGGCTGATATGCTGTTTCCTAACATAATCGATGCTATTATAGAACTCACTGTCAAGAAATCCGCATTAGGTCTTTTCTCTTCTACAATTCCCTTAAGAGCTGACTTAACTAATGGTGCAGTTAAAAATAAACTCACAATTGCTGGAGCGGTAGTAAACTTAGACACCATAGACATCTCAGCGCTCTCAGTCATAATCAGTGGATTTTGCCTTAACTTGTTTCTAATAGTAGAGTATAGAATCATACCAGTTGAAACTACCAATCTACCAGTAAGTATCCTACTTGACAGTTCCCCCTCTGATTCCATTGCCTTCTCTTGTTTTGATTTAATCTCGAGATACTTCTTGTACGCCTCTAGAGAATAACCTGAAAATACATTGTCTACAGCAGCTAAAAGCTCGTCTAAATCTATGCCGAACTCGTGTATTAGCAAAATATTTTCTGTGAGAGAGTTCATCTCTATTTTTTCAATGTAGTATATCCTCTTTAGCTCCTCAATTATATCCTCAAAGCTATCCTTAATAAGTGCAAGCCCTCTGTACTTTATCCTTGTCCTATTGCCTTTTGTAAAAACTAGAGAGCCTTTAAAATTCACGAATGGTTGTAAATTATTCATAAATCCCTCCTCGTTCAAACAGGGCATTGACCTTGCTTATAGCCAAAGCATTGTCCTTTTCCCCAACCTCTGTAATCTCTTTAATGTTTTCTATTATTATCTCACGCAAATCATCGATTTTTGAAATTATCTCATCGCTTTTTATAACTGAAGGGTCGTAATGAATTACGGCCGTACCAATCATCTGATTAAAACTGACCTCTTTTACTCCCCTAACCTTTCTCGCGTGTTCTAATGCCTCTCTTATAAATATATTTGAATCCTTGGGAATCTTCTTAAAGTGAACTACTTTTATTCTCAGTCTACCCGGGGTATTCGACAATATATCTATCTTAAAAAATGTTCTAATTACCGTATTTTTTATATTTATCATTAAACCTCCAATCTAAAGTGTGAGGAGCATAGTAGACCCCCACCACAGCAGCGTTGCCACTCCAGGATTAAGTCCTCCCTCAGAAATTAAAGTCCTATTTGCCTTTGGAAGTCCATATAGACCCACTATTAGCATAATAGAAGCAATTACTGTCTTTAAATCGAAATATCCATTAGTCGCACCGTAAACATATCCGTTTACTGCACTTGACACATCCTTTACATATGACTGTACCTTTGAAGTTTGCTTACCTAATACAGCATCGTCTAAGTTTAGAAGTTTGATAACCGCTCCCTGAAGGGTGTAAGCGTCGCATTTTTTAGGATCGTACTCCATGGTTATTGAGCCAGTCACGCTATTGATTTTAACGGACTTGATAACATCTATCTGCTCAAGTTGATTCATTAGCTCCCTGCAAAGAATTTCGTTATTCTTAAGTACGGGAAACTTTAGTCTAATCCTTCCTGCGATAGAGCTTTTTACTTCACAAACGTTGATGAAGTTAGGCAGTTTTAACTGATTAGATTCATGCTTTTTACTCCCAGTTCCACTTGCCTTGCCTATTATAGCCAAGTTAATGAGAATAAAAGCCAGCCTTCTAGCATTCATAATTATCTCCTTTCTATGTTTTTCAAAAAACAAACATGTATAATCATTTACATCTATATAATACCACATTTTTCATCGTTTGTAATTGAAAATATGAAAATTTTTTCTCGAAATGTAATTTTATTGTAAAAAAAGGCTATATATATTGATATATAGCCTTTTTTATTTTCTTTCTCATCTGTTGTAACATATTGTCTATTTTCTTAATTGATAATCCTGTAATTATCGACATCTCTTTATATGTCTTTTCTTTTAAATATAATTCTAGTATGATTTTCTCTCTTTCGCTCAAATCGGACTCGATAATCTCATGTAGAGCCCTCTTTCTCTCTCTATCTATAACTATGTTTTCCGGATCGTCATTTTTTTCCTTAGATAGTTCGATTATCTCCTTGTGAGTTTCGTCTTCGTCGGTTTGACTCCACTGTATTGAAATATAGGCATTTAGAGGTATGTTCTTTTTTCTCATGGAATGCCTAACCGCCGAAAAAATCTCATTTTTTATGCACCTTTCTGAAAAAGTCCTAAAAGTTGCCTCTTTATCCGGGTCATACTGTGTGATGGCCTTAAATAGCCCAATGAGACCTTCTTGCCTGACATCCTCTTTTTCCCCGCCTTTTAAAAAGTATTTTGAGGAAATAGCCCTAACCAGACCGCTGTATTTGTGAATAAGAAAATCGAGTGCTTCTCCATCGCCTTCCCTTATGAGTTCTATTAATTTTTCATCTTCTAAAAGCTCGTAATTTATTGTTTTTACATCTCTATAGCCTTTGTTAGAGCCCTTATCTCCTATATCGTTCATAAAGTCCTCTCTTTTCTATTTTATTCATGTATATCTAAATCAGGTTTTCAATTTAAATATGAAACTTTTGGATTTTACTCATCAGTCCTTTCTTCTCCTGATTTTTTCTAGCTTTACAAGAACGTCAAGGCTGACATTATTTTCAATCCTATTTGTTTTATCGCTGTGGGAAATCTCGGTTCTCTCGCTTATTCTTTTAAAAGCCGAGTCTATATCTTGATTAAACTCCCTTGTAGATATTCTCACAGCTCCTTTTCCCAGTGCGATCTGTTGTTCGGCACTGTCATCTGTGACCACGCACACCTCGTCAAACCTAGGAAGTTCCGAGACAAATTTCTCTATATAACTGTCTGCCGTTTGAGATTCTTTTGTGTATACTATAATGGTAGATCCTCTCTCTTCTGTGATTTCAGTTACGCCTTTAACCCTGTACGCATCAAATACAATCACGGATTGATAGCCTGTAAACTCACTGTATTCAGTAACTATGTCTATCAACTTCTCCCTCGACTCTTCCAAGCTCACGTCACTTATATTTTTAAGGTCAGCCCTAGCATTTATAAAATTATATCCGTCGATTATGAGATATCTATTTTTCTTTCTCTTTTTGAGCCTAGGGTAATTTCTTATTCTTTTACTTTTCATTTCAAACACATGCCCCTCTTATTTTGAGCATCTCTGTCTAAATGCCTCATAGAGTAAGATTCCCGCTGCTACAGATGCATTTAGTGAGGTCACATTACCTACCATAGGCATGCTTACTACAAAATCGCAGTTTTTCTTTACGAGTCTAGATATTCCAAACCCCTCACTTCCTATCACCACTGCTAGAGGTCCTCTTAGATCAGCCTTATAAAAAGCCTCGCCATCCATATCGGCAGCAGCTATCCACAATCCATCTTTTTTTAAAGATTTTATAGTATTGGTGATGTTGGTTACAATGGCGACCGGCACGTATTCCACAGCACCAGCCGATGCCTTTGAAACTACAGGAGTGATGTGTGCCGATCTGTGTTTTGGCACAATTACCCCATGGGCACCGATTGCATCAGCAGTTCTAATTATAGATCCGAGATTATGCGGATCTGATATTTCATCTAAAATTATTATAAATGGATCTTCATCTTTTCTTTTAGCTATATCTAATATCTCATCCACTTCATAATATTTGTATTCCTTGGCTATGGCAATAATCCCCTGATGCGAATGACTTTCTGAAATTTGATTTAATTCCTTTTTATCCACATATTCAACGTGAATTTTATTTTTCTCTGCCATAGAGACTATCTTGGAAACCGTCGACTCACTTAGACCCCTTTGAAGCATTATCTTATTTAATTCCCTTCCGGAGTTAAGTGCCTCTATGACCGGATTTTTTCCTTCTATCAGCGCCATACTATCACCTCTTTTCTGATTCAACGCACTCAATTGACATCTGAATAACCTCAACTAGTCTACCCTCATCCCCCTTGAGATGAAGGTAGCCAATCAGTGCTTCAAATCCCGTCGCCGCTTTATAATCTATGATGTTTGCATTTTTTGCAGAAGTCGCCTTTTTGTGATTTCTACCCCTTTTATACACATCCACTTCCTCAGGGCTAAGTCTATCCAGTATATTGTGTATTATCATGGACTGTTGGTTGGCGCTTACGTAATTTACCGCCAACCTGTGCAAGTCGTTAATCTTCATATTTATATTTTTTTTGACCAGATAATCCCTGATGTAGCTTTCATAAACGGCATCGCCCAGGTATGCTAGGACCAGGGCTGATACCGTGTTCAAATTCTTATTTTCCATAGATCTGATGTCATCTACTCTCTATTTCTCTTATTTTATTTTTTGTTATCTCCAGTAACTCTCTTCCACTTAACTCCTTGTCTAGTATCTTCAAGAGCTATTCCCATATTTAAAAGCTCGTCTCTTATTTGATCCGCTTTTTGGAAGTCCTTGTTTTTCTTAGCTTCAGTCCTCTCTGCAATCAGCCTTTCAACCTCTTCGTCGAGAACGTCCTTAGACTTATTGACTATGTTTAGTACTGAAGTCAACTTGTTAAACTCGTCTAGACAAGCCTGCACAAAAGCCTTTGATGAATTTTCATCTGTATTTGTGTTTTCAAATCTTGCAAGCTCAAAAATCGCACTGACAGCATCGGCAGTATTTAAATCGTCGTCCATAGCCGCTTCAAACTTCTCGGTGTATGAGTCCAGACTTTGAGCTAATTTTTCCTCATCTTCACTCATCTCGCCTTCACTAGCTTTTTCAAGGAGAAACTCCAAGTTATCCTTCGTGTTATACAATCTCTCAAGACCGTTTTTTGTCTGCTCCAATAGTTCATAACTAAAGTTTATAGGATTTCTATAATGTGATGAAAGTAGGAAGAACCTGAGCACCTCTAGGTCAAAATGCTCGGAAATATCCCTAACAGTCTTGAAATTTCCTATAGACTTACTCATCTTTATCCCATCTACATTTATATATCCATTGTGCATCCAATACTTCGCAAACTCCTTACCACTTCTACTCTCAGACTGAGCTATTTCATTTTCATGGTGAGGAAACTGCAAGTCTTGTCCTCCTGCGTGGATATCTATTTGATCTCCAAGATATCTCTTACTCATAACGGAACACTCTATATGCCAACCAGGTCTACCTTCTCCCCACGGACTCTTCCATCCAGGTTCGCCTTCTTTTTTAGCCTTCCATAAAACAAAATCAAGTGGATCGTCCTTTGACTCACTCACGTCTATCCTGGCTCCAAGCTCTAAATCCTCGATACTTTGCTTAGATAGCTTTCCGTAATCTTTAAATTCCCTAGTCTTGAAATACACATCTCCTCCTGATTCATATGCGTATCCCTTATCTATTAGTTCCTTTATAAAATCTATTATATAATTTATATTGTCTGTAACCTGTGGATGCACTGAAGCCCTCTTGATACCAAGACCATCACAATCTTTGAAATACTCTTTTATATATTTCTCAGCCACCTCTTCAGGGCTTATCTTTTCCTCATGACTTCTCTTAATTATCTTATCATCGACATCTGTAAAGTTTTGTACATAGGTTACATCATATCCCTTGTATTCCAAATACCTCCTCAAAGTGTCAAAAACCACAAAAGGCCTAGCGTTACCTATGTGTATAAAGTTGTACACAGTAGGTCCGCAAACATACATCTTAACCTTGCCCTCTTGTAGGGGCACAAACTCCTCTTTTGTTCTTGTCAGTGTATTATAAACCTTCATTACCTCACTCCTTTATCCTCTCTGACTTATAGCTGATTCAATCCTCTTAACACACAACTCTTTTCCAAGAACCTCCATAGTGTCTGGTATTTCAGGGCCGTGCATCATTCCTGTCAATAGAACCCTAGTACCCATAAATAGGTTCTTTCCTTTAATTCCGTGTTCTTTTTGTATTGACTTTAGAATCTTTTGGTTGTTTTCTGAATTGAATTGTTCAGCTTGTTCTATCTTATCCTTTAGCGCCTGTGCAAGCAGTGGGATGTGTTCCATATTTAAAAACTCCCTCGCATCTTCGCTTTCAAGCTTTAACTCCTCACCAAAGAAAATTGGTGCTAGGTCATTTATCTCATCTATAACCTGAATCTTGTTTTTGATTACGTGAATCATCTTTTTAATGTATTCAAAATCCTCATCCTTAACTTCTGCTTCTCCATCTGAGCCTTCATTGACACCAATTGTATCAACTAAGCCTGCATCAACTAAATAAGGGATTGCCGCCTTTGCTAGATATTCATCGTCAGCATCTTTCATATAGTGTTGATTTACCCATTTTAACTTCTCAACATCGAAAACTCCGCCACTTTTTGATACTCTCTCGATGGAAAACTTCTCATCGAGTTCCTTCATAGAGAATATCTCTTGGTTATCTTCAGGCGACCAACCAACTAGTGCCACATAATTTACTAGAGCCTCAGGTATGTATCCCTTTCTCTTGAAGTCCTCAACTGCAACATCTCCATGTCTTTTTGAGAGCTTCTTTTTCTCAGTGTTAAGAATATTAGGTAGGTGTACAAACTCAGGCTTGTCCCATCCAAACGCCTCATATAGGTATACGTGTTTTGGAGTAGACGAAACCCACTCTTCCCCTCTAATTATATGAGTGATCTTCATCAAATGATCGTCCACAACTACTGCGAAGTGATATGTTGGAAATCCGTCTGCCTTTATAAGCACTTGGTCATCTTGATCGTCTGTATTAAACTCCATATCTCCCCTAACTAAATCATGGAATTTTATAACGTAATTTTCAGGAAGCTTAAGCCTTATTACATAGCTTTCTCCCGCATCAATTTTCTTTTGAACCTCTTCTTTTGACAGATGTCTGCAATGTCCATCATATTTTGGTGTTAGACCTTTGGCCTTTTGTTCCTCTCTAACCTGATCTAACCTTTCCTTTGAACAAAAACAGTGGTATGCCTTGCCTTCATCTAACAAAGTCTGGATGTGTTCTTTATATATATCCAATCTCTCAGATTGAATGTATGGGCCGAATTCTCCTTTTTGAGTTACATTCCCATCTTTGTCTAGGACAACGCCCTCATCGCTTTCAACCCCAGCCCATCTCATAGCCTGAAGCATATTTTCTATAGCACCGTCGACAAGCCTAGTTCTATCAGTATCCTCAACCCTAAGTACATAGGTCCCACCGTTTCTCTTAGCAAATAAATAATTATATAATGCAGTTCTCAAAGAACCAATGTGCACAAATCCAGTTGGACTTGGCGCAAATCTAACTCTAACGCTCATAAATACCTCCTAATATGGGTAAACAAAATACACCCAATTTTACATTATCTAAAAAAACTTATACTAAAAATTATACCACATTGTGCGTAATATTAATACATTCAAGACATTATCTTATATATTGGCAAATTATTAATATGCAAATAAAAAAGGAGCTGAATAAATCGGCTCCTTTTACTTATTTCTGTCATTAATTTATGTATTTAATTTTTTATATAATTTTGCTATTTATAGATTCTAATAAGCCTTAGCTACTACTACCATCTTGTCTGCTTTCTTTCCACAGTATACACACTTATCTCCAAGCTTTTCTTGTTTGAAAGGAAGGCATCTTATAGTAGCTGTAGTCTCTTCTTTGATCTTAGCCTCGCATTCAGCAGATCCACACCACATAGTCTTTATAAATCCAGGCTTTTCTTCTAGAGCCTTCTTGAATTCATCCATGTTGCTAACTACAGAAGTTCTCTCTTCTCTGTGTTTAAGAGCCCTATCATATAGATTTTGTTGGATTTCTTCCATAAGCTCAACCACTCTGTCTACTACATTATCTATCTCAACAGTTTCCTTTTCAAGTGTATCCCTTCTAAATAGAACGGCCTTGTTGTTTTCAAGATCTCTAGGTCCTATCTCAACTCTAACTGGTATACCCTTCATCTCCCACTCATTGAACTTAAATCCAACGCTGTAGTTCTCTCTGTCGTCATATCTGAGTGTGATTCCCTTAGCCTTTATCTTATCTGCTATTTCCTTAGTAACATCTAGAACCTTTGGATTCTTATCAGCTGCAACCGGAATAACTACCGCTTGTATAGGAGCTATCCTTGGTGGAAGTACTAGACCCCTATTATCTGAGTGAGTCATTATAAGCCCACCTATAAGTCTAGTAGAAGCACCCCATGAAGTGTGATATGGATAAGAAGTGTTTCCTTCTCTATCAGAATATGTTATATCAAAAGCCCTTGTAAAGTTTTGGCCTAAGTAGTGAGAAGTACCTGATTGAAGGGCTTTACCGTCGTGCATCATAGCCTCGATAGTAGTCGTTAAATCTCCTCCAGCAAATTTCTCGCTCTCACTCTTAATACCGTCTATTACCGGCATAGCTAGAAGTTCTTCACAACATGCCTTATAAACCTCAAGTTGTTGATAAGTTTCTTCCATTGCCTCTTCTTTAGTTTCGTGAAGAGTATGACCTTCCTGCCATAAAAACTCAGAAGTTCTTAGGAAAGGTCTTGTAGTTTTTTCCCATCTAACAACAGAGTTCCATTGGTTGTATAGGTATGGAAGATCCCTGTATGAATTTAGCCATTTAGAGTACATTGTACATATAATTGTCTCTGAAGTAGGTCTAACAGCTAGTCTCTCTTCTAGTTTTTTCTCTCCACCATGAGTTACCCAAGCAACCTCTGGCGCAAATCCCTCAACGTGCTCAGCTTCTTTCTTAAGCATGCTTTCTGGAATTAGAAGTGGGAAGTACATATTCATGTGACCTGCAGCTTTAAATCTCTCGTCCATAAAGTCTTTGATCTTTTCCCATAGTGCAAAACCATAAGGTCTGATTACCATAAATCCTTTTACTGGCGCATAGTCTACTAGCTCCGTCTTTAAAATTACATCTGTGTACCATTGAGCGAAATCATCTTCCATTGGAGTAATACGCTCAACGAAATTCTTGTCGTTCTTTGCCATTTTAAACATCCTCCTATTAATTTTCGGTATTAAAAAAGCCCTCATCTCTCTTTAGAGACGAAAGCACAGTTCCGCGGTACCACTCTAGTTAATCACAATGATTCCCTTACGAATTTAACGATTCCCCGTGGGTATAACCCAATGCTCGCTGGCAGGTTCGTAAACTTCTGATTAGACCCTCTCACCACATGGGTCCTCTCTGTGAAAACATCCATAAACTACTATTCCAACTTCGGCTTTTTATTAACCTTTTTTTGTCGATGTGTACATTTTATAACACTTTAGTATTAATGTCAAGGCGATTTATTATTATTTTTTTATGATTTGAGACATTTTACCTCGCTCTTACTTAAGACATTATCACTTTCGAATCAGAAATTTTTTAAAAAATATGAAAATAGATATTGCAAATTAGTGTTATCTATTATATAATAAGCTTGATTTTTATACAGCAATGGTCATAATTGTTGTAATTTTATTGAGTAATTATACGTTGCAAAAGAGACACTAGAAAATAAAAATATCATGTTATGAAATTCCATATACTAATAAAAAATTAAACAAAGAAAGGAATTTAAACATTATGACAAAAAATATATTCGGAATGATATTTTTGATTTCCACCATCCTGCTTGGTTTGGTGTTTCATGATAGACTCACAAACAACAAATTTATCGCCTTTTCAATATACATTGTACAAGTTGCAAGTCTTATAGGATACTTAAACATGCTTGATTTATCAAAAAAGTATAAAACTATCTTTAGTATTTTTCTAGTAGCTTCTATTAGTGTATTCTTGTGTATTCTTATTTATTTTACTTATTAAATTAAAAAATTACTAAACATAGATTTTATGTCAAGTAACGTTTATGAAAAAAATTGACTAATGTTTTACGTGGCAACATACCTAGATAATCCATGAGGATTATCATGTATGTTGCCTTTTTTATTATTTATGCGCTTCTTTATTCTATTTTTTTAAATGTATTTTTTACTAATTACTTAAACGTTATTTTGTTGAAAAAACGTAAATATGATATAATAATATCTGTCAATAGAAAAAATAATAGAATTAAGGTGATATTATTATGAATATAGAATACAAAGAGATATACAAGAATATATTTCACACTCAGTTTCCTCTAACGGGAAACCCACTGAAATCAATTAATATTTACGTCGTTAAGACTGATGATGGAAATCTCATAGTCGACACTGGATTTAATAATGAAGAGGTGAAGATGTATATGGATCAAATGCTCGTAGATTTAGATTTAGACCTTGACAAAACAGCTCTATTTTTGACTCACTTACACTCTGATCACGTTGGCCTGGCTAAATATCTAGAAAATAAGGGAATTTCCAAGATTTATATTTCCGAAGTTGATGGAGAAATCGTTGAGGTAGGTATAGCTCCAGATGGTCTTCAGTGGCAGATGACTTTGAGAAATGCCCATAGGCAGGGTCTTGGAGTTGACAATTTAAAACTTGAGAACCACCCTGGATTTATACACAGACCAAAGGAAATGTTTAACTATACTCCCCTTCGTCCTGGGGATAAAATTTCTCTTGGTGAGTTTAATTTTACAACTCTAGATGAATCTGGGCATACTCCTGGTATGCTTGGACTTTATGAAGAGGAAAAGGGAATACTATTCTGTGGTGACCACATACTTGGAAAAATCACTCCAAACATTACTTTTTGGGATGACAGCTATGGGGATAGCCTCGGAACCTATATGAAAAATATAAATAAATTAAAAGATATGCACATCGAACATCTATTTAGCTCTCACAGAGAATTAGTTCCTGATGTCAGTGCTAGAGTTGACGAACTTCTACACCATCACAAGGAAAGACTCGAAGATACCCTACAGATTCTAAGGGAAAATGGAGAGATGACTACTAGAGATGTGGCTGCTAGGATGAAGTGGTCTATAACAGCTAAAGATTGGGACGATTTTCCAGTTTCTCAAAAGTGGTTCGCTTCTGGGGAGGCGGCCTCTCACCTTATACATCTCACTGCTGAAGGAATTTTGGATGAGAAGTTTGACGAAGATGGAGTAGCATATTATTCAATAAAAAATGAAGAATAGAACCTAAAAGGGGCTGACTCAAAGCTTAAATTGAGTCAACCCCTTATTTTTTAATTATTACCAAACAGCTCCCTTGTGTAAATTTACACATAGCCGTTTAACTTTTATTTCTTGTTTATCTAATTTTATTATTTTTCTATCAGCACTACAGCCTGAGAACTTATTCCCTTTTCATCTCCAGTAAACCCAAGTTTTTCCTCTGTAGTAGCCTTTACGCTTATATTTTCTACATCGGTTTCTAGCGCCTTCGCTATATTTTTTCTCATATCATCGATGTAATCTCTTAGTTTTGGCTTTTGGCAAATTATTACAGAATCTACATTCACTACTTTCCATCCTCTGTCAGAAATTAAACCGAAGACATTTTTTAAAAGCTCCAAACTGTCAGCTCCTTTATACTTTTCATCTGTATCCGGGAAGTGCTTGCCGATATCTCCTAGAGCCAACGAACCCAAAAGGGCATCCGATATCGCATGCAATAATACATCCGCATCTGAATGCCCATCTAGCCCTAGGTAATGCGGAATATTTATGCCACCGATTATGAGGTCTCTTCCCTCGACTAATTTATGAACATCATATCCTATACCTATTCTTATCATATTTACCTCTTTATATTTTTCTTTTGCTTATTAAGTATCATTTGGGCTATGTCTAAGTCTTCCGGTGTAGTTATCTTTATATTTTCATAACTTCCCTCGACTATGCTAACCCTTACGCCCATTTTTTCCACGAGCATCGAATCATCAGTACCCAAAAATCCTTCATTATGAGCTTTTTCATGAGCCTCGACGATAATATTCCTATCAAACGCCTGAGGAGTTTGAGCTGCCCACAGCCTTGATCTCTTTGGAGTCGACTCGATGATGCCCTCTTCATCTATCACTTTCACGGTATCTTTTACCGGTACAGCAACTATTGCAGCACCTGTATGCTTTGTTTTTTCTATCAACTTTACTACCGTGTCTTCTTCTATAAAAGGCCTTGCTCCATCGTGAATTAGAACTATCTCAGACCTTGGATCCAATTTCTTCAATGCATTGTAAATTGAATCCTGTCTTTCTTTTCCTCCTACGACCATCTTTATATTTTTATAAGAGTGGGTCTTTAAGATTTCATCTCTAAATTTACTTAAATCATATTTTGAAACAGCGACGATTATCTCGTCTATCTCGGGGCAGTTATAAAATGTGTCAATCGTATGAGCGACCATCTGCTTTCCATCGATATCAATAAAGGCCTTGTTTATCTTTCTGTTCATCCTCGTGCCTCTACCCGCTGCAACAATTATCACGCTATTCATATGCCCTCCTAATCTTTCTTAGGTTTTACAAATATCATCCTACCTGCTGGTGTCTGAAGTATTGAAGTAACTAGTACCTCTATCGTACGTCCTATGTATTTCTTACCGTCTTCAATAACTATCATAGTACCGTCATCAAGGTATGCAACACCTTGATTGTTTTCTTTACCTTCCTTAATTACCTGAACTATCATATTTTCTCCAGGAATTGCAACCGGTTTAACAGCATTTGCGAGCTCGTTGATATTTAAAACCTCGACTCCCTGTACCTGAGCTACTTTGTTTAGATTGAAGTCATTTGTGACCACCTTACCATTTAGTACCTCCGCAAGCTTTAAAAGCTTAAGGTCAACCTCGTTTATATCAGGAAAATCTCTATCTGTAATCTCAACTGGAACATCGATCTCCTTTTGAATCATGTTTAGAATATCAAGCCCTCTTCTACCTCTGACCCTCTTTAAATCGTCAGACGAATCGGCTATATGTCTCAATTCCTTAAGTACGAAATTAGGTATTACAAGCTTACCTTCGACAAAACCAGTCTTACAGATATCTGCTATCCTACCGTCTATAATAACGCTTGTATCAAGTACCTTAGGTGGGATATTCTTAGTTTTTTTACTTGGTCTCTCGCTTCCTCCAAGTCTAAGTCTTCCCTTAAACACATTTAAAATGTCCTTTTTGTTCTTTGTAGCTATCCTAATTCCCAAATATCCAAGTATTATGTAGATAAGTATAGAAATAATACTACCTGCATATGGAATTGAATTTACGACGCCACTAATCAAATACGCTATCACCAATCCTATGATAAGGCCTATAGCACCGACAACTATATCAGTCAATGGATACTTTGAAAGTTCCTGGTCTAGGATGATTGCCACCTTATTGAGTTTTCTAAATATCCAATGACCTATGAAAAAAAGAATGATTCCAGTAATGATACCGCACGCAATGGATGCGATAATTTGATTTGTCTTGTTACCAAACTGCATAGCCGTGTATACCTTAGACAAATTCAAATATGTAGCAAAACCAATAATCAAACCAATCAATCCCGCTATGACCCTCGTCATTTTCTTAAGCATATTCTCACCTCCTATTTAATTTGTACCTATATTATACTAGATAAATCTGTAAAATACATTCTTAAAATATCAAGACTTTCTTAAAATTTTCTTAAGTTTCCTAAGTTTAAGCGCTTTTTACCTAATAACCTCATACTTTTATCTAAAAATTACTAAACAACCTACCTTATATGACAATACTAAATCACTTCATTAATCGCCTGTCTTAAATTGTACACGCCAACCACTTCGATATCATCATACTTCTTTAGTCCATAGAGATTTGATTTAGGTATCAGTATCTTCTTAAATCCAAGCTTTCTACACTCGTCAATCCTCTTTTCCACGAAGTTTATAGCCCTGATCTCTCCGGTTAGTCCAACCTCTCCACATACAGCTACATCATTTTTTATAGGTTTATTCCTAAAGCTCGAACAAATAGCAAGAGCTATCCCTAAATCCATCGAAGGCTCATTTATCTTGATGCCGCCGACTATGTTTATATATACATCCGAATTTTGAATTTGAACGCCAACTCTCTTTTCCAAGACGGCTATAATCAAAGAAACCCTATTTGGATCCACTCCTGTAGCCGTTCTCTTTGGATAGCCGTAGTTAGATGTCGCTACCAAAGCCTGAAGCTCGAGCAACATAGGTCTAGTTCCCTCCACAGTCGATATAATTACAGATCCACTGACATCTTCCGGCTTTTCAGAAATAAGTATCTTAGAAGGATTTTCAAGCTCTTCAAGCCCTGAATTTTTCATCTCAAAAACCCCAAGCTCATTAGTGGAACCAAATCTATTTTTTACTGACCTAAGTATCCTGTAGGCGTTAAACCTCTCCCCCTCAAAATACAAAACGGTGTCCACCATATGTTCTAAAATCTTTGGACCTGCTATGGCCCCCTCCTTTGTAACATGACCCACTATCATCGTAGCTATGCCCATCCTCTTTGAAATCCTCATAAACTGTGACGTAGCTTCCTTTATCTGGCTAACAGTCCCAGGGGCTGATTGAATACTTGGATTTTGCATAGTTTGAATAGAGTCCGCTATTACTAGTTCAGGCATTAAGTTTTCAATATGTGCGGCGATTATCTCCATATCATTTTCCGTGTATACATACAGATTTTCTGAATCTATTCCGAGCCTAGAAGCCCTGAGCTTTATTTGTGACTCACTTTCCTCCCCAGATACGTACATCACCTTCTTGCCACCTTTTGCAACCTCATTGGATACTTGAATCAAAAGTGTTGATTTACCAATTCCAGGATCACCGCCTACCAATACAAGTGAACCTCTGACTACTCCTCCGCCCAAAACCCTGTCTAGCTCTTTAATTCCTGATGAAAATCTATCTTCGTTTTTAGCTTTGATCTCATTTATCCTGACAGGCTTAGACGAGGTGTTTGAACTTACGAAACTTCTCTTAGCTACAGACTTTTGAGAAGTCGTCTCTACTACTTCCTCTACTAAAGTATTCCATTTTTGACACTCCGGACATTTACCCATCCATTTCGGAGTTTCATATCCACAATTTTGACAAACGTACTTCGTTTTAACCTTAGCCATTGCTCCTCCTCTCATAGTGTAAAATTAATTTACATTTACTATTTTATCACATAAAACTTATTTGCACCTTAGTCAATATAAATTGGCAAGCACCCAACGATACTTGCCAATCATAATACTATACTCTATTAAAATTATTTTCTAGCAGCTATTATCTTCTCAGCTATATTTCCCGGAACTTCTTGATATCCATCAAATTCCATCTCGAAAAATCCTCTACCTTGAGTCATTGACCTTAGATCTATAGCGTATTTAAATGTCTCGGCTTGAGGTGCTAGAGCTTCTAGAATTTGCTTTCCTCCAGCAGCTTGATCCATTCCTAAAATCTTACCTCTTCTCTTGGTCATATCTCCCATTACATCTCCCATATATTCATCAGGAATTGTAATAGTAAGCTTCATAATAGGCTCTAAAAGTATAGGTTTAGCATCCTCCATACCCTTCTTAAAAGCTAGTGAAGCCGCTAGTTTAAACGCCATCTCAGATGAGTCAACATCGTGATATGAACCGTCATACAAAACAGCCTTGATATTTGTAACTGGATATCCAGCCAAAACTCCCTTTTGCATAGCTTCTTGAAGTCCCTTTTCTACTGCAGGAACATAAGATCTAGGAATTGATTCGCCAAATAATTCTTCACTAAATTCAAATGGCTCCTCTGAATGACTAAACCTGATCTTAACATCTCCATATTGACCTCTACCTCCGGACTGCTTCTTGTGTTTTCCTTGAACATCTGAGCTTCCCTTGATAGTTTCTCTATACGCAACTTCTAAATCGCTAAATGAAATCTCTAATCCAAACTTGTCTTTCATCTTTTTCTTGATGTGGTTTAAATGAAGATCTCCCTGGCCACCCAATAGAGCTTGCTTAGTCTCTTTATTTCTAGTGTACTCAAGAGTCGGATCCTCCTCTAATAGCCTCATAAGAACAGTGCCGACTTTTTCCTCTTCATTCTTGTTAGCAGGATTTACAGCGTAATAAATCTGTGGTCTAGGGAATTTAATCTCAGGCAGTTTTTCTGCATCCTTCTTCTTAGCTATCGTATCGCCAGTTTTTAGTGAGTTGATCTTAGTAACAACCACAATATCCCCAGCCTTAGCCTCTCCTATTTCAGAGAGCTCGGAGTTTTGAACAGAATATATATTACTTACCTTTTCTTTTTGGTCCTTATTGACATTGAATACTTCCATATCCTTCTTTATAGAACCCTCTACTATCTTTATATAGCTCATCTTTCCAATAAATGGGTCGACAACTGTCTTAAATACGAATCCTCTAAAATCAGCATCTGAATCTAAGTGAGCAGGAGCGATATAATCAGTTATAGCTTCCATCATTTCCTTAGTTCCAACATTGTTAATTGTTGAACCAGAGATTACAGGTATAATGTCCCCTCTTTGAATACCAATTCTCAGACCATTTAAAATTTCTTCTTTGGTAAGCTCTTCTCCACTGAAATACTTATCCAAAATATCATCATCAGTCTCGGCAACAAGCTCCATCAATGCTTCCTTAACAGCAATAGCCTGTTCCTTAAACTCACCCTCTAAATCATCTACGTTTTCAAATATATTATGAAGCCCTACAAATTTCTTATCATTGAAAATAGGAGAAATCATAGGAACTATCTTGTTAGGGAATTTATTGTTTAGCATTTCGATAACATCTTTGTATCTAGCTTTCTCATCATCTATCTTGTTTATAAACATTATTTTAGGTAGACCCTCAGTTAACTCCAAAGCCTTTTCTGTACCTACTTGTAGTGGATCAGTAGCATCAACGACGATAATTGCAGTATTACAAGCTGATAATGCAGAAATGACGTCCCCACTAAAGTCAAAAGAACCAGGAGTATCTAGAAAATTATACTTGTAATCTCCAAACTCAACGGCATTTAGGCTCAATTGGTTTGTAGTATGCTCCTTATCTGATAGTTTAGCAATTTTGTTTATATTCGCGGTGTGACTCATCATCTCCATAAGGTTAGACTTACCACTACCGCTATGCCCTAATACGGCAACGTTTCTTAAATTTTTACTATCATAGATCTTCATAAAAACACCCACCTTTATATTAGTACCGATTTCTCGGCCTAGAGATTGTATCTCTTATTTTAAATTTTTTAAATCTTAGATTTATTATAACATGAAATAACCTTTATTAGTATATAAACTTTTAAAATGATTATGGCAACTAAATATGGATTAAATGTAAAGAATATTAAAATTCCTCAAAGAAACTATCTATATGAAGTAAATTATTTGTAAACAAAAAACCCCAGGTACGCCCTGAGGTCAGTTAAGTGGCTGCGACCTACTC
>JASBZE010000021.1 GCA_029983575.1 Peptostreptococcaceae bacterium | reverse complement strand
TTTGAAAAAGGGAGCGAAGATACCTATCATCATAAAGATACTAAAATATAAAAAAGATTAATTTTAATTACATTGTGTCGTTAACTAGTGTAAAATTAGTTAATGACAGTGTATTATTTTTTTGTTTCATATATACATTGTATCAAAAAAGACGATGATTTTTTCATTTCCTCGCATTTTTTATTTTAGGAATTTTGCAACAGCCCCATAAATTTAATTGATAACTTATCACTTGAAATATACTATTAAACTTATAATTAAAATGATATATCTTATAAAATATAGATATAATTATATAATAAATTATCCTATATTATATGTGATGTAAAAATATTTAATAAGGTGAAAATATATTATTACTTTTTTTATTTATAAATATTGATATAACCATTATTATTTGATATGATTGTCTATATAAAAGAGTACAAGTTACAATTAATATTTGTTGTTGTATTCATAAAATAACAAGATTCATACATTAAAAAGGAGGATAATATGAACAAATCATTCAAACGGACTGCTACTATTACGATGGCTGCAAGTATAGCTATAACATCAGCTGCTGCTATAATAAATCATGCCGATGCGATAGACAGCAAGGAGAAGATGGGGGTCAACAATCCAAATGTAAAGTATAAGGATGGAATCTATTACGGAGAGGCAATAGGCTATTCTTACAGCAAAGATTATGAAAATAAGGTGAGAACAAAAGTTGTTGTAAAAAATGGTCACATAGAAAGTATTGCCTTAGCGGATGATGAAGGTAACTATAGATATCCAGATACACCAACAGAGGGTCAAGGAGCAAATGGAGGACCTTACAAAGAAAATGGTTCTAATATAATTAAATTTTTATTAGACGGAGATCAAAATGTATACAAAATAGCGGATGATATGTTATTCTGGTTTTTTGAAGGTCCAGATAACGTAACTCCAGAAGAGATTGCCGAGTATGAAAAAAGAAGAGGTGATTTGTACGATAAGTATTATGATGCCATTGGAGGTGCCACAATTACTGCAAGAGCTATTTCTGTAGGAGCTACAAATGCACTGGATACATCTCGTGAAGCTAGTACAAAAAAGGTGGTTACTAAAATAATGATGAAAACACCACCTAAAACTGATGTATATAGATTGATAAGAAATAATACTAGATATAATAAAAGTTTTGTAGGTAATGAAATCAATCTAGATGAGATACAGTATGAAATTACTTATAGTGATGGAACGAACAAGGTGATTAACTATGGACAGCTAAAAGATGAGGGTTTTAAAGTTAAATATCATAATCCTGAAACTAGAAAGGATATTGATATAACAAATGAGCATTCACTTTTAATAAAAAAAGGACAAAGACCTTATACAATATCAGTTAGCAGTAAATATGGATCAGATAATTTTCCAATAGTAGGGGTTACGCCTAAGTATGTAGAGGATAATCTACTGTATAGAGTTGGTGAAGAGGGGGAATTCAAAGAAATTCCTCTAAATCGTGAAAATAATAAAAGAAATACGTATGATGTGGATGAGATAGTAGATAGACCTAGTGAGACACAAAAGCAAGTTAAACTAAACCTCAAGAAAAGCGATGTAGGTGACAACATATATTTCAAAACTACTAAGTATATAAATCCAGCCAATAATAAAGCTGATGGTTTAGAAGATAAATATCAGGAATTTAATTATGAACCAGTAAGTATAAAAAGAGATATGGCAAGCTTTGAAATTAATAGAAGAGGCGCGACATCCTCCAATGTGCCAGGTGCAACTTTTGCATTTGGAAAATTTCAACTTAGCGCAATTGTTGAAGATGATACCCAGGAGCAGAAGGATGCATTGATAAAGATAGTCGACACCATTAAAGCTGCTCAAGCAAAAGATTCTATGCCTAAAGAACAGAAGGATAACCTTGAGGAAGCTAAAAAACTAATAGATAACGCAGATAAAGTATTATCTGAAAAAAAATCATCATCAGCCACTTTTAAAAAGACAAGGGTAGAGCTTGAGAAAAAATATAATGAGTATTTAAATTACGGCAAGGAAAAGCCAGAGCCAGGGGAAAATCCAGACAATCAAGAACCAGGTAAGGAAGCGGATAAACTTGTTGTAGTGAATAAGGATGCTCTAAAATCTGAGATAGATAAAGCTGAAAATTTAAAAAGCGATATAAAATATAAAAATGATACAAAAGAGGATAGGGAAGCTTTTGATAATGCCCTTGCTAAGGCAAAAGAAGTATATGAAAATAAAGATGCTAAGCAAAAAGATGTAGATAAAGCAAAAGCAGATTTAGTTGATACTATGTCTAAGATCGATGGAAAAGAAGTGACTCCAAAACCTGGGGAAGATCCAAATAAGTCAAACCCAAAACCTACTCCAGACAAGAAACCAGACGAACCAAATTCGACTCCAGATCAAGGGAAAAAACCTGATAAACCAAAGCCATCTCCAGGTGGTAGTCAAGGTGGAAGCTCATCATGGAGAAAAGATAATTCACAAAATACAGATGATCTAGATAAACTAAATGGAGAGATTGATTTTGAAGTTGAGGCTCTAAAGGATAAGAGAACAGTAAAAACTCAAAGGGTAAGTGGTCAAGATAGGTTTGCAACATCTGTGAATATAAGTAAGATGGCATATGACAAAGCGGATACAGTAGTCTTGGTGAATGGATTTAATAATGCAGATGCTCTAACAGCGGCTCCTTATGCAAATTCATTAAAGGCTCCGATTCTTCTCGTTGATAAAAATAACATCCCTAGCGTTGTAAAAGAAGAAATTAAGAGGTTGGGAGTAAAGAATGTAGTTATAATTGGCGGGGAAGCAGTCGTTGGAAATGAGGCAATCAAAGATATCGATGGCGTAAAAGTCGAGAGGATTGCAGGAGGTAGTAGATATGAAACCTCAGCAATGGTAGCTGATAAATTAATCGAAAAAGATTCTACTAATAGGGCGGTATTGGTTAGTGGAGAACATATGGTAGACGCACTTTCCATCCCAAGTATGGCAAAGAGATACCAAGGTGCTGTTCTATTGACAAAAAACAATGAGCTAAATGATGAAGTAGGTAAATTTATAAGTAAACACTCTATAAAAGAGGCAACTATAATAGGCGGAAATGTGTCAATTTCCAGAGAAGTAGAGAAAGAATTGGCTTCTAAAAAAATATCAATTATGAGGATAGCTGGAAAAGATAGGTACGAAACTTCTAAGAAACTCATAGAGGCTTCTTTGAGAGAGAGAAAGCTAGTCGGAGATAAGGAAGTTGTAGTTGCCAGTGGAGAAAATTTAGCCGATGCTTTAGCCATTGGACCATATGCATACAAGGATAATGCTATGATTTTAATCAGTAAAGATGGAGACCAAATGGAAGTTACTAAAAAGACAATAGAAAGGGCAGGGTTTAAAAAGGTTACATTGGTCGGAGGAATAAGTTCAATTTCAGATAAGTTAAAGACGATGTTTCGTTTTGGCAAGTAGTTGTTACAGGGGGAAATTATGATAAGGTTCGAAAGAGATAAAGACAACAAAAAAATAGATTTAAAAATTAAAGAGAATAATTATAGTGAATTCAAGGAAGATGGTATTTATGTTAAAGATGGAGCTAGTAAAGTCGATGGGAAGAAATTAGGAAAGAAAATAGCTGGGATTACTTTTTCTGTAGCTATGACAATGAATTTGCTACCTAGTGACTTGGCTTATGCCGCAAATGCTCAGAAGGCAGACACCGTTAAGATTTTAAATATACCGGATAAAGTTAATGAAAAAGCTGCTCAAAAAGCTTCTGAAACACCAAAGGAAACAAAAGATGGGGAAGCATCTAAAGATACAAAAAATACCGAAGCCCCTCAGGTTATAATTCCTAAAACACCGGGAGAAACAGCTCCACAAGGATATCATAAACTTGAGTTTAAAGCGTCTGACCACGCTAAAATAAATGATGGTCAAAAGTCAATTTTCTTCATAAAGGAAGATACTCCTATAATTGATGCACTTAAATCCAATACTGAGTTTAAAATACCTGAGTTTAAGACTGATGATGGATATAAATCAATAGGTTGGGCATTTACTACAGATATAAATGGAGTTATGAACCCTGGGAAGATATATAAAAATGATTTAAGCGATTTTTATGATGTAGACTACGATGAAAATGACCAAGAAATAATAAAGAATTCTCCTATTGATGAGGATACAGAATTAAGGTTAGCGGTAGTAGGAGATATAGAAGATCCTGTAATAGATCCGATAAAAGCAACAGACAAGTTAATAACTATCAATGCTGATGAGAGGGTCGAAAAAATAACAGTTAAACTAAATAAGGATCACACCGGGGATTTTATCAAGCAAAAAGATGGTAAAAACGAAGGGAAGTATGTATCAAATTTCTTAGTTTCTGATGAAGCTGAAGAAGATGGAAAGATTACATTGCCAATAGATGCGGGTGTTAAGATACAAGAAGGAGATGTTTTCAAGGTAACATACACTTTAAAGGATAATTTCAAAAATGATTACACCACAAAAGAGGGAAAGAAAACCGTTGGAAATGAAAATCCCGATGAGGATAAGCCAAAAGTGGACGATCCTTTGGTAATTGTTCCTGATTCGCCTACAGCAAAGGCACCAGAAGGTTATGTTAAGGTTAATTTTGAGGCTAGAGAAAATGCAACCTTAGATAAGAATGCTAAAAAGACATTTTTCATCAAGGAAGATGTTAAGATGGAGGATGTGAAGAAATCAAATCCAGCATTTGCAATTCCATCTATAACTCCATCAGAAGGATATGATGTTGTAGGATGGAGGCAAGTTACCGATAATGGAAGCGGAAACCAAAATATTGGGGAAACTATATACAAGACTGACTTAAGTAACTTCATTAGTTATGAGGAAAATGAAGAAGGAAAGGAAGTAGAAGTTCCAGGTAAGTTTGAATATGATATTACATTCTCTATAGCAGTTAAAAAACACGTCGATAAGCCAGTGGTACTATCAGCAAAAGCATATCAAAGGGATATAGAAATAGAGACTGTCGAAAATATCGACGGAATAAGGGTTACACTTCCAGGTGAAGAAAAACCATATTTATATGTAAAAGAATCTGAAGGTGTATATATGTCTGGTAAGTATCTAAAGGCTGAGGAGAACGGAGAAAAAATAAAAATAAAAACTTCAAATACTGTAGTATTAAAACCAAAGCAAAAGGTAAAAATAGAGTTTTTAATAAAGGATAATTTCGGTGTACTAAACTATTCTGAGGCTACAGATGCGGTTGTTACCGATAGAGGATTGGTAATTATACCAGATAATCCTAATGTAAATGCGCCAGAAGGCTATCATAGGGTAGCATTTGCGACTAGAAGAAACTCGGAGATAAAGAGTGGTTCTGTGAGAGCATATTGGATTAAAGACGAAACTACCCTTGAAGATGCTATGAAAGCTGATCCTGCATTTAAGATACCTGAATATACAGTTGATGAAGGTTATGAGGCTAAAAATTGGGTTTATGTAACTCCTAAAAAAGGAGATGAAACATATGATGGTCAAGAGTATGAATTGGATTTAAGCGATTATAAATATGATGAGACAGATGAAGATGGAAATGATAAATTACTTCCGGATAAAATTCATGAGGATGTTACATTTACATTAGCGATCGCTAAAAAGGTGGATGCCCCAGAATTATCCGACATAAAGGCAAAAGATGAAAATATTAAAGTAGCATTTCCTGAAGGGATAGATGCAATAGAGCTAACACTACCAGGAATAGAAAAACCAATGCTTTTTGAAAAAAAGGGTGATTTATTCCAATTCGGAGATTACCTAAAAACTGGAGAAGAAGGTGATTTCTTAACAATTCCTGTAACTAAAGAAATTGTGCTAAAAGAGGGCGATACTGTAAAAGTTAGGTATATGGTGAATGATAATTTCAATAGACCTCACTTTACAAAAGAAGTTATTAAGACAGTTCAAAAAGCTGATGAAAAACCAGACCCAGGAAAAGAACCGGATCCAGGGAAAAAACCTGACAAACCAACACCAGACCCAGGTAAAGAACCGGATAAGCCAAATCCAGAACCAGGTAAACCTACTGTTGTAAATAAAGATGATCTAAAATCTGAGATTGATAAGGCAGAAAAAATCAAAAAAGATGCTAAGTACTTGAACGATATTAAGGAAGACAAGGATAAATTTGATAAAGCACTGGAGAATGCAAAAAATGTTTACTCAGACAAGAATGCAAAACAAACAGATGTAGATAGTGCTAAGGATCAATTGATTCAAGCCATGTCGAAATTAGACGGTAAGGAAAAAACTAAACCAAGCCCAGGCAGAGGTGGAAGCAGTAGTTCAAGCTCGACATCATATGTACCAGAAACTTTAGATAATATAAATACAAATGCATCTACTAAGAGAATTGCTGGACAAGACAGAGTTCAAACTTCGATAGCAATATCCAAGAGATATTTTAATAAGGCAGATACAGTTGTATTGGTAGGTAGTGAGAAAGATTCCGACTCTTTATCAGCTTCAGTTCTAGCAAAATTGATGAAGGCACCGATAATATTAACTCATGCGAACTCTTTTGACACTAGGATTAAATCAGAGATTCAAAGGCTAGGCGCTAAGAAGGTTGTAATTATTGGAGGAGAAAATTCCATATCATCAAATGTCATGGATACTATAAAAGACTCTGGTTTAGATTTAAATATCGAGAGGATTTTTGGCAAGGACAGATATGAAACATCTGCAATCATAGCTAAGAAGGTTGCTGACTTAACGGGTAGGAAGGGCAAGGCAGTTATAGCTAGTGGGGAAAATAGTGTGGATTCTCTCACTGTTGCTCCATTTGCAGCAAAAGAAGGCTATCCAATTCTACTAGTTAAGAAAGACTCAACACCAGAAACAATAAAATCTTCTATAAAGGACTTAGGAATAGAGGATGTATTTGTAGCTGGAGGTAAATCATCCGTTTCAGATGAAGCTATACAGGGATTGGCCAAAGTAAATGAAAGATTTGCAGGTAGAAGTAGATATGAAACATCCCTTGCCATTGCTAGATCCAAATTCAAAGACGCAAAGGGTGCTTTCGTTACGGATGCTAATGTTTTAGCTGATGCACTAGCAATTTCTCCAGTTGCAGGGGCGCTTGATATGCCAGTCGTGCTTACAAACGGAAAATCTGGTAATTTAGTTGTTGAAAATTACGTTAAAAATGAGTCTGGATTTAAGGCTATAACCCCAGTTGGAGGAGATTCTACTCTATCACAAACTGCCGTAGATAAGTTAGGAAAGTAGAAATATAGTAGATATTAATAAATTGAGGTAGAATAAAGCTATCGAACGATTATTGATAAAGGATCAACGACCAATAAAAATTAAATAATAATATACTAAATTAAAGCAGGTTTTACTATGTTTTAAAGTTAGTTAGTATTGTAAAGGCTCTGGAAATACTTTATGAAATGTGTCAAAAAGAAAAATCCAGAGCCTTTGTTATGCGTATTTAATTAAGTTAAACTAAGAATATACTGCAAAGCTAGTGTGTTTTTGACAGTTGAATAAATCAAGGAACTTTATAGAAATTTTGATTAGTGCTATAATAACGGTGAAATCAGATTTACGAAATGGAAGTGTAGTTATGTCAGGTTGGACAGTTCTAGGTATCGCTCTAGTAATTTTCATCATTATAGCCATCGGAGCATATTCTGGACGTAAAATTAAAAGTTCAAGCGACTTTTTGACAGGTGGCGGCAAGGTAAACTCTTGGATTGTATGTGGATCGATAATGGGAGCTCTAGTTAGCAGTCAGGCAACTATAGGTACAGCTCAACTAGCTTTTAACTATGGACTTAGCGCATGGTGGTTTACTCTTGGTTCAGGAATCGGATGTTTTGTACTTGCGGTTGGTTATACGAAAAGAATGAGAAAAATAGATAAGGTTACCGAGATGGAGATGATTTCAGAGGAGTATGGCCCATTGTCAGGAACCTTGTGTTCTCTTTTGTGTTGTATAGGAATTTTTCTCAGTGTTCTCGCGCAGGTAATTGCGTGTACCGGGCTTATAACAACCATGGTTCCAGGTGTACCTGAGATTATAGCCGTCGCCGTGGCAATACTGTTGATGATTGTGTACGTTGTTTTCGGAGGTACCTGGGGAGCTGGATTAGGCGGCGTATTAAAACTAATACTATTGTATTTGGCATCATTTATAGGTTTATTTTATACCTTAAAGATGTCAAATGGATTGTCAGGTCTTATGAGCTCTTTGAACTCAAACCTAATAAATACTGGCATTGGTAGCATTCAAGGTGATATTGGCCTATCAAACATTGTTTCTTCGAGTGATATATCGAATAGATTTATAAATATCGTGGCGAGAGGACCTATGAAATACATTGGTTCAGGCATATCCCTTCTTCTAGGAGTTCTCTCAACTCAAACCTATGCACAGGCAGTTTTGAGTGCAAAATCTGACAGGGAAGGGAAGAAAGGCGCTTTGTTGGCTGCATTTTTAATTCCACCTTTAGGAATTGCCGGAATAATGATAGGTCCTTTTATGAGGAGTCACTATATATTGAGTTCAGAGGTAGATGCTCTCATTGCCAAAGGTGTGAGTGTGCCACATCTACCTGTACTTCAAGGGACAATACAGGTTTTTCCTAGTTTTTTAATAAATCATTTAAATCCACTGGTCGCGGGCATTATTATTGGAACACTTTTAGTGTCAGTAGTAGGGGGAGGAGCCGGACTATCATTTGGAATGGCTACGATAATGGTAAAAAATATTATATCTAAGATTAGTAAACAACAGGCGAGTGCTGTATATGAGTTGATTGCGACTAGGGTTACCATTGTGAGTATACTAGTAATTGCTGCCATCGTTTCTCTAGTAAGCAGCGATACGGTGATTAACGACTACGGATTTTTATCCATGGGTCTTAGGGGCTCGGTCGTGTTCATACCTTTGACTACGGCCCTATTTATGAAAAATAAAATAAATCCTAAGTTCATACTCGCATCTATTGTTATTTCTCCAATTGCAGTCGTACTAGGAGAGATGATTAATACGAAAATCGACTCTCTTTTTATAGGGGTGTTTATTTCGATAGTCATAACGGGGCTTGGATACTTTTTTAAAGGCAATACTACACAAACCAATTTATAAAATAATTATATTAAAAAAGGCTAAACCAAATGCTTTGTGCACTGGATTTAGCCTTTTTAATTTCATATACAATTTATCGATAATTTGTCCATGGCTATAGTGTAGCCAATACGTCTGCCTTTGTAACTATACCGACAAATGTACCGTCATCTTCAACTACTGCTATAGGGTATCTCGCTTTTTGTGCAGTTGAAATCACGTCATTTACCATGGTATTAGGCGTAGTTGTGAGTATATCTCTGTACATTACTTCTGAGATCTTCTTGTCATATTTTTCTGCCTCTACCGCCTGTTCGATAGTTACTACACCAGCCAGCTTCATCTGTGTATTTACAACATATGCAGATGATATTTTATTTGACCTCATAGTTGCGATTGCAAACTTAGGAGAGTCTTTTAGCCTTACAACTGAGCTAGGTTTAATCATGATATTTCCGACAGAAATGACATTTTTCTTTGTCGCAGTTTCAATAAACCTCTCTACATACTCATCTGCTGGGTTTGTCGCCATCTCCTCAGGAGTAGCGATCTGTATTATTTCCCCATCTTTCATAATAGCTACACGATCACCGAGCTTGAATGCCTCATCTATATCGTGAGTTATAAATATTATTGTAGTTCCAAGTCTTTTTTGGATATTCAAAAGCTCAAACTGCATATCATTTCTAACTAGTGGGTCTAGAGCTGAGAAAGGTTCGTCCATAAGTAATACATCTGGATCATTTGCAAGAGCTCTAGCCAAACCTACCCTTTGTTTCATACCACCAGATAATTTGTCGATTTTTTTGTGTTCGTTTCCTTTTAGTCCGACCATTTCTATCATCTTCATAGCTATTTTTTCTCTTTCGGTCTTGTCCATTCCCTTGACTTCCAGACCGTATTCTACATTACCAAGTACATCTCTATGACTCATAAGTCCGAAATGTTGAAATACCATAGCTATGTTTTCTCTTTTGAATTCGATGGCTTCCTTCTTTGAAAGTTTATTTATATCTCTGCCCCTAAAGGTTATTTCTCCCTTAGTTGGTACGTTTAGCAAGTTAAAGCATCTAACCAAGGTAGATTTACCTGAACCAGAAAGACCTATTATTACAAAAATCTCGCCCTCTTTGATATCTAAGCTATTATCCCAAAGAGCTATGGTAACTCCAGTTTTTTCTAAAACTTCCGCCTTCGTATCTCCTTCTTGTCTGAGTTTTATTGCGGCTTTGTGATCGGGACCGTAGAGTTTTGAGAGGTGTTTTACCTCTATTAGAGTCTTTCTTTCGGGCTCTTCCTCGCTGATATCAACGGGTTTTTCATTTAATTTGAATACCTTCTTAGGTTTTTCTTTCTCTTCATCTTCTAATTTATTCATTTCATCGGTATCCCTGATTTTGTATTCATCGGGAAGCTCATTAGCATCTTTGATTTTGTACTCATCGGGAATTTCATTTATATCCTTAGTTTTAGATTCCTGAGTATATTTATTTAAATTATTTTCGTCTTTTATTTCTCTATTCACTCTCAATCACCTCATCTCTTATTAGACCCTGTGTTAGTCTATCAATGACGATAGCCACGATTACAACAGCTGTTCCTGAGATAAGTCCACGACCTATTTCAACTCTGTTTACAGATATTAGAACTTCCATTCCCAAACCTGTAGCACCTATCATTGAAGTTGTAACAACCATTGACATAGCCATCATTATAGTTTGATTCACACCTTGCATAATAGTTGGAATTGCCTGAGGTATTTCAACTTTTATAAGTGATTGGAACTTAGTAGAACCAAATGATTGAGCGGCTTCTACGACCTCTTTATCTATTTGTCTGATACCGTGGGCAGTAAGCCTTATAATAGGGACGACTGCATAGATAGTAGTGGCGATAACCGCTGGAGCCTTGCCTAATCCGAAAAATAACAGAGCTGGAATCAAATATACGAATACTGGCATAGTCTGCATTGTATCGAGTATAGGTCTGACTATTGAGTTAGCCCTCTTGCTCGTGGATATGAGTATACCAAGAGGAAAACCGATTACCAATGACAAGATAACTGAGGCTATTACTATTGCCAGAGTTTCATTCATTAGGCTCCACAAGCCAAACATTCCTATCAAAAACATAAACAGCACGTATAAAATTGCGTTTTTGTGTTTTTTTGATGTCTTATATGCTGCGATATAAATTCCGATCAGTAGAACAAACCATGGTATGTAGTTTAGTATTGTCTCTATTAGCGTTACAAAACTCATAAGGAATTTTCTTTGTGCTCCAAAAAATCCACTGTGTTTGGCACTGAAAGCCCTTACGCTAGAGTCGATGTTTTTAATATCGAAGTCTATCTTAAAAGGGAAGCTATATAGAAAAGATGATGCACCAGATCCGCCTTTTCCATTTAAACTGTCTTTGATAGTTTGAGCGTCTTCCTTGTCTAGCCATTTATCAATTAGATCAGGATTTTTAGACAAAAACCACTTGGCGGTCTTTTTGTAATCATCTCCAGAATCCTGCATATGAGCGAGTGCCTGAGATGTCAGATCGCTTGAAGTCCTGTATTTTTTCAAGAAATTTACCATTTCTTTGTTGTCTTTGTAGAACTTGTTACTAACTGCTACAGTTACCTTAACAGATGGTAGGGAAGTTTTTCCTTCCTTGTATGTGTTTTTGTCAAAAGGCTTATCTTTTAACAATACAAAATCATACTTACCCATAAGCCAAGTTGGCTCCCAGTAATAGGCAACAATAGGCTCTTTCTTGTCATAAGCTGATGTCAAGGCAGCGCTTAAGGCAGAATCAGAACCTGGTCTAAAGTAGTTATATTTCTTGTCTAGTTGGTAGTGTTTGTATTTATTATACAAAATGGTGTCTATTTCCCAACCAGGAATGGCACCATAAATACGCCCCTTTGAAGAATCCTCAGGATCTTTAAAAATCTGTGGATATTTCTCAAGGTCCCATACATATTCTAAATCTGGAGCTAGAGGTTTAATATTGTGATCCTTATCGCCTTCGATGATGTATCTAGGTACGTAAAGACCTTGTCTATTGTCGGCAAAGTTTATTCCAAGCTCTTTGAACTTACCTGCCTTTAAGTCTGTCTTGTACCTGGCTACGTTATCCGTCCATTCCTCCATGTTCACATCTATTTCGCCTGAGTTTAAAGCCTCGTGCATTATTGTTGATGAACCTGGAACCTCACGCCATTTGTATCCGTAAAGTGTCTCTGCTATGTAACCAGCCACAGCATTGTGAAACTTAACACTGTCCCACCCGCAGTCTGCAAATACTATCTCCTTACCCTTACCGACTTTTTTTGCCGCCAAGGAGATATTACCTGAGACATTAAAAAGCACTATCGTAATAGCGATAATAATGGTTAAAATTTTACGTGATGATTTCTTTAATCTCCACATATGTATTACACCTCCAAGCTGAAACTAAAATAAGAGATATTCAAAAAAAATTGAATTCAACCTATTTCAAAAAATACCCTATATATAGTAAAATATATCAAAAAATTAGAAAAATTATACAAAGAGATGATGTAGATATGATATAATAATGACAATTAGGAGGTGAAACTATGATAAAATTTGATTCTGATTACTTAGAAGGTGCTCATCCAAATATTATACAGAGAATGCTTGATACTAACATGGATCAATCTGATGGTTACGGTTTTGATGAGATTTGTGAATCGGCAAAAAATAGGATCAGAAGAGCATGCAACACTCAAGAGTTGGGAATATATTTTGTGGCTGGAGGAACTCTCACAAATTTAATTGTAATATCTGCTTCTTTAAAAACTTACGAAGGATGTTTGTGTGCTGAGACTGGACATATAAATGTTCACGAGACAGGAGCAATAGAAGCTACAGGGCATAAGGTTATGACTCTGCCAACTGAGGACGGAAAAATAACAGCGTCTCAGATAGAAAAAGCATGTGAGGATTATATTCACGACCCAACTATTACCCACGTTGTAAAGCCGGGAATGGTATATATAAGTCAACCTACAGAAACAGGAACAATGTATTCAAAGGAAGAATTGTATGCAATAAGCAAAGCTTGTAGAAAATATGATATACCTCTATTTGTAGATGGTGCAAGACTAGCATATGCGCTTGCATCTAAGGGAAACGACGTCAGCCTAAACGATCTCGTTAATATGACGGATGTATTTTATATAGGAGGTACTAAGTGTGGTGCCTACTTAGGTGAAGCAGTAGTATTTTCTAACAGCAAGCTAGAGGACGGTTTTGTATTTAATTTAAAACAAAAAGGCGGTATGCTGGCTAAAGGTAGGCTACTTGGAATACAATTCGACGAGCTTTTTAAAGATAATCTATATATAAAAATATGTGCTGAGCCCGTTAGATTTGCGATTCAGATAAGAGAGGCTATCGAAGCTAAGGGATACAAGATGAGATATGATTCACTATCAAATCAACAATTTGCTATTTTACCAAATGATGCGCTAGATGTATTAAAGAAGAAATTTTCTTACTCATACATGGAACCCTATGATGAGAATTCCTCTGTAGTGAGGTTCTGTACGAGTTGGGCAACTAAAAAGGAAAATGTAGAGGAATTGATAAAGGCGATAGAAGAACTATAATGTTAGAAATCGTACATTATAACACGTTTAGGAGCTCGAGGCTACAAAAACAAAAAAAAATGTTATTAGTTTTATCTATTTATGTATTGACCTTTATCACAAATCGTTATATAATCTATGTGTAAGGTGTTATTGAAACGCTTTAAGTAGAAAAATTAATAGAATGAAGGTAATGGGAGACACGCTTAAATGCGGACCGAAGGTACAAGTTAAACTGGTTTAAGCCATCAGTTTGGATGAAATTCTCAGGTAAAAAGACTATTACTGGACGAGCTCTGAAGATTACGACAGGGAGATTGGGTGCTTACTTGATCTTCCTTTTTTATTTGTTCACATAAAACGCGTAGACTTGAATAAGCAATGAAGTATTGTAGAAAATATCAAGAAACGTTGTCCTGCATTTTAATATAATGTGTTTACGAAAAATTCAGAAGTTTGTTGACTATTACTTTGACAAGAATATGGCAATGATTGTTTGAGAGAGGGTTTTATGTTTATTATTACTAATAATCCAATGGTGAAATCTGAGGTCAAGGACATGGAGGTTAGGTTTATAGACGATACCTATGTCGGAGTTCTTGAAGAGTGCAGAAATCATATTCACAACAACTACATCCTCCTAACCCATCCTCTGTACGGTAGCGTTAAGCCTAATGAAACATTGTACAGAAGCGTGGTTTTAGAAAAAGGAGATGCACTGGATATGAACTCACTTAAGCTTATTGAAGAGGCGATAAATACTGCTAAAAAGTTTTTAAATGACAAGCCGGTAGAAAATTGGCCAGAATCAATAAGGGAGGATTTCATGGTTGTAGATTTAGATATTATTTCAAACGCAATAAGTAGAATTATATAATTAGGAGGAGTTGCGATGGAAAATTTGTATGATTTAGTCATCATTGGATCTGGGCCAGCAGGACTTTCAACAGGTCTATACGCTGCAAGATCAAAGATGAAGGTACTTATGTTAGAAAAAGATAAAAACGGCGGTCAGATAGTAGTTACTCACTTGGTTGAAAACTACCCTGGTTCTATCGAGGATTGTACTGGTCCAAAGCTAGTTGCTAGAATGGTTGAACAGTGCAAAAACTTCGGAGTAGAAATGGTAAAAGACGAAGTGGTTGACGTGAATTTTGACGGTGATATCAAGGAAATAGTTGGTAGGGACAATACTTACAAGGCTAAGGCGGTAGTAATTGCCAGCGGCGCTAACCCTAGAAAGATCGGTTGCCCTGGTGAAGCTGAACTAACTGGTAAAGGTGTTTCATACTGTGCTACATGTGACGCTGACTTCTTTGAAGACTTTGAGGTTTTCGTTGTAGGTGGAGGAGATTCAGCTATCGAGGAAGCTCTATACCTAACTAAGTTTGCTAGAAAGGTAACTATAATTCACAGAAGACAAGGATTTAGATGTAATGCTACTTCACTAGAAAAAGCTAGAAAAAATCCTAAGATCGAGTGGATGCTTGATACTGTAGTGGAAGAGATCAAAGGTGACGGAATCGTCGAATCTTTTACATATAAGAATAAGATTACTGGAGAAGCTGGAGAATACTTTGCTGATGAAGAAGATGGAACTATGGGAATATTCGTATTCATAGGTTTTGTACCTCAGACAGAAGTATATAAAGACAAGGTCAATCTTGATGAATCAGGTTATATAATAACTGATGAGGATATGAGAACTAACGTAGAAGGAGTATTCGCTGCTGGAGACATAAGGCAAAAATCTTTAAGACAGGTTGTAACAGCTGCTGCAGATGGTGCTATAGCTGCCGTAACTGCAGAAAAATACATAGATGAGAAATTCGAGTCTTAAATTACATATTGATACAGAAATTTGAATCTTAAAATATATACTATATTTTAGATGAAAAATTCTAGTTTCAAATTAAATAATAAGAGAAATGAATGCATGGTTTAATCATTGCGTTGATTTTATAAATTAGACATATGAAAGGAGATTTACAATGTTAGAATTAACAAAAGACACTTTTGAAGAAGAAGTACTAAAGGCAGATTCTTATGTATTCGTAGATTTTTGGAGCCAAGGTTGTGAGCCTTGTAAGGCACTTATGCCTGACGTTCACAAACTAGCTGACAAATATGCAGATGGAAAAATCAAATTCTGTACAATGGATACTACAAAAGCTAGAAGACTTGCTATCAAACAAAAAGTTCTTGGACTTCCAACTATGACTATTTACAAGGATGGAGAAAAAGTAGAAGAACTTACTAAGGATGATTGTACACTACCAAATATTGAGGAAATGATTAAAAAATATTATTAATACCTGGAGGTAAATTATGCGTCTTGAATTAGGCAAAATTTTTATTAAAGATGTACAGTTCGGTGAGGTAACTAAGGTTGAATCAGGCGTACTATACGTTAACAAAGAGGAACTTCTCGAGGCTGTAGGCGGAGATGAGCACATCAAATCAATAGACGTTGACCTAGCAAAACCAGGAGATAGCATTAGGATAACACCTGTAAAGGATGTTGTAGAACCTAGAGTTAAGGTAGAGGGACCAGGGGGAATCTTCCCTGGTATCCTCAGCAAGGTCGATACTGTTGGAGAGGGAAGAACTCACGCGCTTAAGGGTGTAGCTGTGGTAACTACTGGAAAGATAGTTGGTTTCCAAGAGGGTATCATAGATATGCAAGGACCTGGAGCTGAGTACACTCCATTCTCAAAGACAAATAACATAGTAGTCGTTGCTGAGCCGATAGATGGACTTAAGCAACACCAACACGAGAAGGCTGTTAGGATGATAGGATTTAAGGCGGCTCAGTACTTAGCTGAAGCAGCAAGAGACCTTACTCCTGATGAGGTTGAAGTTTTCGAAACTAAGCCACTTCTAGAGCAAATAGCAGAGTACCCAGACCTTCCAAAGGTTGGATATGTGTACATGCTTCAAACACAAGGACTTCTACACGATACATATGTGTACGGCGTAGATGCTAAGCAAATAGTTCCTACTATTTTATATCCAACTGAAATAATGGATGGAGCTATAGTAAGCGGTAACTGTGTTTCTGCTTGTGACAAAAACCCTTCATACGTACATCTAAACAATGGCGTTATTGAAGAACTATACAAGCAACACGGAAAGGAAATTAACTTCCTAGGCGTTATAATCACCAATGAGAATGTATACTTGATGGATAAGGAAAGATCTTCAAACTGGACATCTAAACTTTGTAAGTACTTAGGACTAGATGCAGTTATAGTATCACAAGAAGGTTTCGGTAACCCAGATACAGACCTTATCATGAACTGCAAGAAGATAGAAACTCAAGGTGTTAAGACTGTTATAGTTACAGATGAGTACGCCGGAAGAGATGGAGGAAGCCAGTCTTTAGCAGATGCCGACGCAAAAGCGGATGCAGTTGTTACTGGTGGAAACGCCAACCAAGTTATAGTACTACCTAAGCTTGACAAGATCATAGGTCACGTTGAAGTAGTCAATGTAATTGCCGGTGGTAACGAAAATTCACTTAGAGAAGATGGAAGCATCGAGGTTGAGATACAAGCTATAACTGGTGCTACTAACGAAACAGGGTTTGGTTACCTATCAGCAAAGACTTACTAAAAAGGGATTAGGGAAACATATAAAAAAAGAGTTACAAATATTAGAGTTACGAAATAAATGAGTTAAAAATGAGTTAGACAAAGGTCGTATACGACTTATGGCTAAAAATTAAATGAGTTACAAAAGCCGGTCAACCTGGCTTGATGGGTTGAAGATTAATATATTAGAAATGAGTTAAGGAGATTAGATTATGAGTTTACTTAAAGATAAGAAAATCGTAATAATCGGTGACCGTGACGGTATACCAGGACCTGCGATTGAAGAGTGTGTAAAAACTGTTGAGGGAGCAGATGTTGTTTTCTCATCTACTGAGTGTTTTGTCTGAACTGCCGCTGGGGCTATGGACTTAGAGAACCAAAACAGAGTTAAAGAAGCTGCTGATAAATTCGGAGCTGAAAATGTTGTTGTTCTACTAGGTGCCGCAGAAGCCGAAGCTGCTGGGATTGCAGCTGAAACAGTTACAGCAGGAGACCCTACATTTGCTGGACCACTAGCAGGTGTTGCACTAGGACTTGATGTTTACCATGCTTTAGAAGAGCAAGTTAAAGAAGAATATGACGCTGACGTATACAGTGAGCAAATGGAAATGATGGAAATGGTTCTAGATGTAGATGAGATCACTGAAGAGCTAAATGAAATAAGAGAAGAATTTGCAGAATAAAAAATTTCGCCCGGAGGATGAAAATGGATAAATTAAGAGTAGTTCATTATATAAACCAGTTTTTCGCGGGTATCGGTGGAGAGGAAAAAGCTGATACTGAGCCACATGTCGCTCAAGAATTGCCTCCTATCTCAAAACAACTAGGACAAAAACTAGGAGCTGACTTTGAGGTAGTTGCTACGGTTGTTTGCGGAGACAGTTATTTCAATGAAAATATAGAAAAAGCAAGTGCCGAACTAATCGACATGATAAAAGCTCAAAAGCCAGACCTTTTCATAGCTGGTCCTGCATTTAACGCTGGTAGATACGGTGTTGCAGCAGGTACTATCACTAAGGAAGTACAAGATAAGCTTGAAATTCCTTGTGTGACAGGTATGTATGTTGAAAACCCTGGAGTAGACCTATTCAGAAAAGAAATTTACATTGTTGAAACTGCTAACTCTGCCGCTGGTATGAGAAAGGCGCTTCCAAAGATCGCTAAACTTGCAGCAAAACTAGGTAAAGGAGAAACTGTAGGTACTCCAAAAGAAGAAGGATATATTGAAAAAGGCGTTAGGGTTAACTTCTTCCACGAAGATAGAGGATCTAAGAGAGCAGTTGATATGCTTATCAAAAAGATCAAGGGAGAAGAGTTTGAAACTGAGTACCCAATGCCAAACTTTGATAGGGTAGAGCCAGGAAAACCTATAAAGGACTTATCAAAAGCAACTATTGCCATAGTTACTTCTGGTGGTATAGTACCTAAGGGTAACCCTGATAGAATAGAGTCTTCATCAGCTTCTAAGTATGGAGAGTATTCACTTGAAGGTGTAACTGACCTTACTGAAGAAACTTATGAAACAGCTCACGGTGGATATGACCCAGTTTACGCTAATGAAGACGCTGACAGAGTATTGCCTGTTGACGTACTTAGAGACCTAGAAAAAGAAGGAAAAATTGGCAAACTACACGAGATATTCTACACAACAGTTGGTAATGGTACATCTGTTAACAACTCAGTAGCTTATGCGTCAGAGTATGCTAAAAAGCTAGTAGATGCCGGTGTGGATGGGGTTATCTTGACTTCTACGTGAGGTACTTGTACTCGTTGCGGTGCAACGATGGTTAAAGAGATTGAGAGAACTGGACTTCCAGTTGTTCACATGTGTACAGTAGTACCTATTTCTCTAACAGTTGGAGCTAACAGAATAGTTCCTACTATAGCTATTCCTCACCCACTTGGTAACCCAGCTCTTACTCATGAAGAAGAGAAGGAACTAAGAAGAGGACTTGTAGAAAAAGCACTAAACGCTTTAACAGTAGAAGTTGAAGAACAAACAGTGTTTGAATAAAAACATGGACAGACTTATTTAAATGTAACGACTTTTTAAGAGGATAATCTAGCTTGACAGTCTGAGTAGTTTAATAGGTTTGTTAAAACAAGGGGCTTGTCCGAGTAATCCCTCCATGAATTTAGCGCTGAACTTCGACGTTAAATTTGTGTAGGATTTACTCTGACGGCCCTTATTATTTTAAATGGAGGTAAATTATGAGTTTTCCAGTATTTAAAGGGGCGGGATACCTACTTGCCCACACACCTGATATGATCGTGAGAAATGGAACAACTTGTTCTGTTGAGAGAGAAACTCATCCAGATTCTGAGTTTCTTCAAAACATCGGATCTCACATCAGACCTTATGAAGAAGTAGTTAACTACCTACCAAACCAAGTTTATATCGGTGGGGCTAGACCAGAAGAACTAGCAAACTACGATTTGCCTTGGTATGATAAGGAATACAAAGGTGAAAGAAATGCTAAATTTGGAGAGATACAACCACAAGATGAATTTATTGCGACTATGAAGATATGTGATGCTTTCGAACTAGTTGCACTTACAGAAGAATTTGTTGCGTCTGTAAAGGAAAAATTCGAGGCTAACTATCCAGAACTTTCTCCTTTTTTCTCTAAATTAGAGGGAGTAAATGCTGATGAAGCTAAGGTTTTTGCTGAAGAAAACCACGCTGAAGGTATTTATCACAACGGTGAGTTCGTCGGTTATGTAAAGAGAGCTCACGATGTTGACGTAAACCTAAGTGCCCATACTATGTTTGAAAACCTAGTTGTAAAAGCTTCTGGTGTAATCGCAGCTATTCATATGATAAGACATTCTGAGGTAAATGCCGAGGACATAGATTATGTAATCGAGTGTTCAGAAGAAGCTTGCGGAGATATGAACCAAAGAGGTGGAGGTAACTTCGCGAAGTCTATAGCTGAGATGGTTGGTCTTGTTAATGCATCAGGATCTGATACTAGGGGATTCTGTGCTGCACCAGCCCATGCTATAATGAATGCTGCGGCTTTAGTAAAGGCTGGAGTTCATAAAAATGTTATGGTGGTAGCTGGTGGTGCTAGTGCTAAACTTGGTATGAACTCAAGAGACCACGTTAAAAAGGATATGCCTGTACTTGAAGACTGTGTAGCTGGATTTGCAGTATTGGTATCAGAAAATGACGGTATTCATCCTGTTATCAGAACTGATATGGTTGGTAAGCACACTGTTGGAACAGGTTCATCACCACAGGCCGTTATATCTTCACTAGTTGCAGATGCTCTTAAAAAGGGTGGACTTAAGATAACTGATGTAGATACTTACTCAGTTGAAATGCAAAACCCTGATATCACTAAACCAGCTGGAGCAGGTAACGTTCCTGAGGCAAACTACAAGATGATCGGAGCTTTGGCTGCTATGAATGGTGACATTCAGAAAAAAGAACTAAAGGCGTTTATGGCTGAGAAGGGTCTTCCAGGTTGGGCTCCAACTCAAGGACATATTCCTTCAGGAGCACCATATGTTGGGTTTATGATTGACGACTTGACAACAGGAGATAAAAACAGGGCGATGATAGTTGGTAAAGGATCATTGTTCCTAGGAAGAATGACTAACCTTTTTGACGGTCTATCATTCGTAGTAGAAAGAAATGACGGAAACACAGGAGCAGGAGAGGCTGAAGCTGGAGTATCTAAGGAGGAAGTAAGAAAAATTATCGCTGAATCTATTAGAAAAATGGCTGAGTCAATGATAGAAGGATAGGAGTGATATTATGTCTAATAAAAAAATAGCTGATGTTCTCCTAGAAATAGCCGACGCTATAGAAACTGGCGAGTTTGGGGGGAAAGTCAAGATAGGACTTACGACTCTCGGCAGTGAGCACGGCGTAGAAAATATGGTACGTGGGGCTGAGATAGCAAGAGCCGCTGGAATTGATGTCGTGTTGATAGGAGACGGACTTGGCTCAGATATCGAGACAGTTGAAGCTAAAGACGAGGAAGAAGCTCACAAAAAGATGGAAGAACTTCTCGATTCTGGAGCTATAGGCGCTTGTGTCACAATGCACTACAATTTCCCTATAGGCGTTTCTACAGTCGGTAGAGTAGTTACTCCAGGAGTAGGTAAGGAAATGATACTAGCTACTACAACAGGTAGTACAGCTACTGATAGGGTAGAGGCAATGTTAAAAAATGCAATAAACGGAATTGCTACTGCTAAGTCAATAGGGATAAAAAATCCAAAGGTAGGTTTACTAAATGTCGATGGAGTTAGGCAGGTTGAAAAACATCTATTAAAACTTAAAGAGTCCGGATATGACTTTGAATTCACTGAGTCCATGAGGGCTGATGGCGGGGCAGTTATGAGGGGAAATGATCTGCTTACCGGTACTCCAGACGTTATGGTAACTGATACACTTACAGGAAACCTACTTATGAAGATATTCTCTTCTTTTACGACAGGCGGAAGTTATGAAGCGAGCGGATTCGGATACGGTCCAGGAGTTGGAGAGGACTTTGATAGAAAAGTCTTGATCGTATCTAGGGCTTCAGGTGCTCCGGTAATTGCCAACGCAATAAAATACGCTGCTGACATAGTTAGGGGTAATGTGAGTCAGGTAGCTAGAGAGGAATACGCTAAGGCTAAGAAGGCTGGTTTAGATGATATAATCGCTAGCCTAGGTGCAAAGAAATCTTCAGGTGCGGAAAATGAAGAAGTCGTAGCTCCTCCACAAGAGGTAGTAACAGTACAATTATCAGGTATAGATATACTAGATCTAGAAGACGCGTGCAAGGCTCTCTGGAAAAAAGGGATATACGCAGAGACAGGCATGGGTTGTACAGGACCTGTTATCCTCGTAAGCGAAGCAAATACTGAAAAAGCAGAAACTATAATGAAAGAAGAAGGGTATTTCGCAGGTTAATCTTTTTAAAAATATTAAACCATTTAGATTAAAAAATTGTAAAACCATTTAGCTTTATTATATTTT
>JASBZE010000020.1 GCA_029983575.1 Peptostreptococcaceae bacterium | reverse complement strand
CTGTAAAGGCTCTCTGTGGTATAATAGTTTTGTCCCCCTCCATGAAAGGAGGTGATTACTTGGGACATATCTTTATCACCCTTTTGGGTTGTCTTGTTTGCCCGCTTTTAGTAGCGTTCATTACTGAGCGATACATAAAAAGAAAATAAACAAGATAAAAGGACGAGCCCCCACTCGTCCTTTTTTTGTCCCTATACGTGGGTCAAATCTTATCACTCTTTTTCTTACATTCATATTATACCACATATCACAGAAATTATTCAAATTTATTTAAATTTAACCTCTTTGTTCCTGCGTTTTTCCTTCAATTGCACTATGTTTAGTGGTTATTTCCATAATGGAAACAACCACTTTTTCATCTAATTCACCTTTTTTGATTTACTTGAATTTAAAAAAACTGCCCTCTCTCATCCGTTTTAAGAGTTTCTAAAAGACTCGCCTTGTTTTTATATACCTAGAATAATAAAATCAATTCTTGACCTTATCACGTGTGCATTCCTTAATTGGCAACTTCATACACTCATTATACAGCTTTTTAGCCACACCATTGCCGCCTAGTCCTTGATAAGCGTCAACAAAAAACTGTAAATCCCTTATCTCGTCCCTAGTGATGTATCCATCATTTATTATTCTCTCGCCTTCTTTACAAATCCTAAAATAAAGAATAGCCTTAACACCCTGAGTCATTGCCTTAGTCTGTTTTTTGTCAGCTTCCCACTCAAGAGATATTTTTTTATGAAGCGATTTAAACGCGTACATTATGATTGCTAAAGCAACGCCATTCAATACATATAACCCAGTAGATTGAGTTATTATTCTAATTAAATTCACTACTTACCACCTGCTTATTACTTCTTTTGACTTTGTTTGTATATCTGATTTCCTAACACACTAGCACCTGCCACCAGTACCCCTTGTGTAACTCCAACAAATACCATATCTAGTGAATAAGGTTCTTTAGAAGCTATATATAGTGTTGAAAGTATAATTCCGACTACCATCAGTATAATTGGTATTTTTTCATCTTTACACATATTAGATTGCTTCATTGAAAATCCAATCAAATACAACACTGGAACTAAAATCAACAGCTCTGGTCTAACAAATTCCTTAAAATCCATAATTTCACCTCTATATCTTTATATTTAAATATTTCTCACAAAAAAGGGCGTTTAAAGTCCGCCCCACGACTTATTAACAAATTAATAATCTTAATTGGTAGGCGGATACTCACCCTATATACCCGCCCTTTTCCTACGTCTCTTTTAGCCCTATAGGCTACACATTAGTCTTCAGTAACTAAATCGGCTAAGTCCATCGCGATAAGAAGTTTCTTAACTTCCTCTTTTAGGAAAGCTGGAACTTGCTTGTAAGTCCTAAGACCTGCAACTATAACGGTAACATAACACATTGCCATACTCTCACCCCCTTTCAATATTAAAAATATATATAAAAAAAAGACCCTAATTAAATTAATTAAAGTCTTAATTCTATCCATTGTTTTTAATGAGCTTTTCTAGCTCTTTAATCTTACTCTCAAGCTCAGCCTTGTATGTTTGAACTTGCTCCATTAATTCAACATTTGCAAGTGCTAAGTCTTGTTTTTCCTTTTCCATTTGCTCTAAAACTTGAACATTAGCCAGTGAAAGATTAAGCTTATCTTTCTCAAGTTGATTGACTTTGTCAACTAGTGACTTCTCAGCTTCTTCCCTATTTTTAGCCTCTTCTTCGGCTCTCTTATTCTCTTCTTCTAACTTCTTGATATATGCTTTTGCTACATCATCATTGGTTGAATTTTCATCAAGCTGTAAATTCTTTCTTTCGTCCTCCGCGAAAATAACATACACATCATCAATAAGTATTAAAGTCTTAGTCTTAGATTGAGGATATGAATTAAACCATACCTCTGGTTCTAAGTCTTTTAATTTATCTATTTTGTTCCAAATTATATAATTCATTTATGCCTCCTTTATAAATTTTATTGGTAACCTTAGTATATAAGCAGATATATTCTCTGGTCTAGAATTGGTAGCATATGTAAAGAGAGTTCCGTCTGACGATTTAACATTTCTTACAATTTGATTATTTACATTGCATTTATACTTGCTTTTAATAATCATTTTTCGTTCAATTGTTCCATCATCTTTAATATTTATATTATAAAAACCATCATCTCCACGTGTATAAATCTTATTATTTAAAACAAAAAAATGCTCGAAATCTTTTACAGCATAATCTTTAATTATTTTAATTGTATTTGTTGTTAAATCTAGTATATATAAATAATCTTTCCCATAATTGTTTTTTATATATAAATATATTTTATTATCACATAGTAAGGCTGCTTGTATACCATTATAAGTATAATATGATTCGTTAAACGATATTTTTTCAAATGTTTCAGACTTCAGGTCAACCTTGAGTATCTCTTTATAACTTGTTTGGTCATTATAGCCTAAATTATATATATCTTCGTTGTTTGTTACAAAGAGACCCTGAGTATACTTTTCTTTAGTTTTTAATGTTTTTGTTGAAACATCGCAAATATAAGCGTCAAAGATAACTTTATTCAAATCTCTGTCGTAGAAATATGAATATTGAGGATATTCATTATATTTTATTTTTTCCCCATTTATATTTAGTTGAGAAAAACTTGACGCATTGTAGCCATGAAAAATATGTATAGTATTTCCGTTTTTATCTATTGAAATAAGCCCCGTGGCTCTCTTAACGTCGTCAAATTTATATTTGAAATACAGTTCTTCAAAAGGTGATTGCGTAATTATCGAATTTTCGAGCGTAGATAATATATTCTTGATTTGTGGTTTAGTATTATCATCTATCCCATTCTCTTTAATAATATTAGCAATCTCCTCTACACCTTTTTCAAGCATCCAAATTTCACCTCTCAACTGTGGACTCAATAGTCCATCATATCTATCTAAATTTTGTTTCAAATCAGTCAACTAATCACCCCCTCAACCTCTTAAGCCTGTCAACATACCCCTCAAGCTCATTATTTAGTTCACTAAACCTAGCATTAGAGCCATCAAGCTCATCTGAAATAGCCTTGGTTTGATTTTTAAGCTTTTCAATAGCTTGATTTTGAGCATTGTCAACCGTATCAGCAGAATTAATAAACTCACGCACACTGGTATTAGATTTTCCATATGCCTTAAGAGTTGGCAAATTACCAATTCTTCTGTCAAGCTGGTCTAAAATATATGCTGTATTGTTATTCTTCCCCATGCCGTACATGGTCGTGCCTAATACATCACCAACATGACGCTTAACATCGTCTATCTTATTAGTATTAGCACTAATCTTTGAATTAATATCACTAACACCAGCATTATATGTTGATTCTGAAACCTTATTATTTATATCAAGATCTTGAGTCCTGTCTTTTTCTTTAAGCTCTCTAATAACAACATCAAGCTTTTTATTTTCTTGAACAACTGTAACATTGGTATCTTCTAATTTTAAATCCTTTATTCTCTTAACCAACCCATTAATCAACTTCATGATGTGCTTGAAATATCCTGATACAGTTCTGGACTGCTCATATTCCTCTATTTCATTAAAATTAATATCACCTATTACAGTCTTAACACTTTCTACCTTGTCATTTACATCTTTAACTATCTTATCAGTAGTATCAAGGTTCTGATTTACTAAGTCAACAGTATAAGCGTCTGTTTTAGCCGCTTTTTTAAGTCCGTAATTTTTTGTATCAGTTGTTGCCATACCTTAACACCTCACTTCTCAATTCTTCATGTGTATACCTTGCCAATTCCTCATGAGTGAACCTAGCTAATACTTCATGAGTATTGTATAGTAACACAATTGTATAAGTAATATTTAGCGGTAGAAATTCTTCAAGCATATTAGATATAGACTTTAATTGATTTTTAACACCTAGATTTAATTTTATTTCCATGTGCATTTTTTCATAATCCATATCAATAATGTAATTTTCTTCGCCTAGTAATTCACTTAATATTTCCCTAAGTCTAAACATAGTATAAGGTAAGTTCCCCTTGAGTTTAGCCATAATATTAAATCGTCTATCTTCTAGGGTATATGTTGAATTTACCCTTAACTTAAGAATTTTCTCCCACCTATTACACCCATCTTCATCAAGAGACTCTATATAAAAATTATTAAAAACCCTTATTAATTCTTTTTGAAGTCTTTGAAGTTCTATATTATATACTCTCGCCAACTCTTGGAACTCATCAATATTAGCATATACTGTTGGAACATAGTCTATACACGTCGGTATATTAATGCTATCAAGCCCTTGAAACATTGATATCACCAACTTTCGGTAGCTTCATATCTTCTATAGTCAAGTTCTGTTCACGTCCGTTAAATTGAGTGCCTGACACGTCTATTACACCGCCAATATTCAATATCTTAGTCTCTAAATGCGCTAACCTTAATATTATAGCTTCATTTTTAGCCCAGTTTTGTTTTTGTTCTTCAACGAATTCTTTAATTATATTCTCAATATCTTTCTTGATTGGTTCGATATCTGTATTAGGTTCATAAGATATTTTAACACGTACATTAATGGCTTGTTCCTCTGCCGTCTTAACCAACACTCTATGTCCTATTGGCGCCATGCCTACACCATCTAGACTATTATCTGGGTCAAGATACTTCTGAACCCTATTAATCAACTCGCTACTTGCAGCATGAAACTTTTCATCAACAATAACAACAGTAACATCAGCTGTATTTGTTCGCCTATATGCCTTAACCGCCCCAATATTAGGAAGTCTCATTACTAACTCAACATAATCAGCTCTATTACCTCCGAACCTTTGAAAATTAAGACTATCAAAATACCTTTGTCTTAAGCTCTCAACATCTTCAGTTTCTGTACCGTCTTTTTCAACATCTATTATTTTAGCTTTTTCTAATCTAGCTATATCTTCAACTGGTATTAAATCCCCTATGGTCTCTATCATGCCTGTTGACTCACATTCAAGCCTGTATACATAAGTAGGTGGGTCACCTGATTGAGACTTTAGATTTAAAATTCTGTAATATAAACCTTCGCAATAAAGTCTAGTTCCCTCTGGTAATTCTCTGTTAAATTCTCCTAAAACTATACCTTGGGTTGCTGGTCTAGGCTCAATACCCCTTAACCTAGCGAACTTCATTAGATTTTCCATACTCGCGGTATCTGGAAAGGCTTCATATTCAGCACTATTTATATCAAATTCTAGTGATATTAATTCTGGTATAATCATAGCAATAGACTGATATATTAAAGATGTCTCGCGCTTATCAAATTCATCACTAACCGCCGTTAGTATCCTATCCATATACTCTTGAAAAACTAAAGCATACATATTATCCGCCAACGTTAAACACCTCCTCACTTAACTCAACAATTCCTTCAATAGTTGATACAGTAGTATCTAGTTTATATTTACTTCTGCCTATCCTTTCAATATTTTTAAATTCCACCTTCTCAATTCTGTCGTCCATAAGTAGAGCTTCTTCTATAGTATCTTTTATTCTTAGCTCAATTATACTTGTTTCTTCGCCGTATAATTCCTCAAGTTCAACACCTACATTACTTGAGACTGTATGAAACCTAAACCTTTCAATGTTGAGTATGAAATTAATAGCCTGTTTAACCGCTTCTAATCCGTCAACATATCCGCTTATGTATTTGCCTTCTTTAAGCTTAAAATCCTTACTAGGCTGTATCACCTCATTGTCTTTCATCAACTCATCAAACTGCTCTTGAGTCATTCCAGTATTAGGTATCACATTAAGCGCCCCCTTCCATCAGTCCAATCACAACATATTTTTGACCACCTTTAAATTTACCTAAAATCACTTTATTCCCTTTCTTAGCATTATAAAGTGCATTTTTTACAATAACCATATTATTTGAATTAAGTATTATTTTCTCATTAATTTGGATTTTTAAGGGCGATAGGCTCAAGATATATCCATAGCAGAAATCACTAGTCACTGAATTTTCAACAACATCATAAGCTATTTTTTTAATTAAATCTATTATATTTGCCATATTATCCCCCTAATTAACACCATATCCAACGATTCTAGCCCAACTTGCCCCGCTTCTGCCATAAGTCCTACTTTTAACAGCATTATCTGCATTACCCTCAATAGTATGTATCTTTATGCCGTTTCCACTACCGCTAACATGAGACACAATTCCTATATGGTTTGTGTGCTTTCGGTTTCCTCCACCAGACCCATAGAAAAATATTGCGTCTCCAGGTTTCGGAGTGTATGTCTGTGGGTTCATTAACTTACCAATTTTCTGATACGCTTCATAATAGCTATCACATAAATTAGGATTACTAGCAGGAGGGGGCGTCATACCTGCTTCCTTTATACATTTATTTACAAACCAGCAGCACCACCAAAAAGCTGGTTTTTTAATACCATTAGTCAAATACTTCTGAGCAATCTGAACAATTTTATTCCCATTAACAGAAGAAGTTGAACTAACTCTATTAGCGGCGCCCAACTGTTTATTTCTATTAGCTTCTTCGTCACTCTGTACACCAGTACCAGCCATTGACGGGTCGTAATTTTTACCCGTTATCTCTCTAAATATCCTACTTACATTAGCAGGCCAACCCGCATTGGTGCCGTATTTATCATTGGCGGCACCAGGTGGGCAATATATTTTAGCTATTCCCTTGATAGTATTATCCCTATGATATCTACCGTGTTTGTTTATATATTGTCTTGAAAGTAAACTTACTGAAGCCTTTAAGCCCTCATCAATACTTGAAAACTTCTTGATAGTCATAGAGCCTTTTCCAGTCATAATACCAGAAAAATTATACTTATTTCTAGCGGCGTTTGATTTACCTCTTCCGGTCTCTAAGCATATAATTGCAGCAACCAAAGCTGGATTAATTTTATAAATATTACATAAATCAATCAGTGTTTGACCTTTACCAGCTAGTATGCCGCCCCTAAATGCCTTATTAATCTGTTCAGCAGTTATACCATGCCCCCAATCTAAGGAACCACCAGAACCAATTGGTGCACCGTCGGCACCTTGAGTTTCTCTTTTTGGTGGTGTATTAGGGTCGCCTTGAACGCCTCTAGTGCTTACGAACTCACCGCCGATTAATTCTAAGTCCATTGAGTATAATCCATCTTCTACCCTATGAGTTACGGCGTCTACAACCATGTTTTGTTTTAGTTTCATATCTCCCAAGTCCAAATCAACCATGATTACAGCGCCGCCCACTACTTCATTAGCTCCCATTGCATTTTTAATCTTAAGTGTTTTTGTCTTTGAATTATAATGTTTAAGAAGCTTACTAGCAGTTGAAGTCGCATTGAAAGTATTTGTATCTATATTTTCGCAATACTGAAGCATTCCCCACTTAGCTATACTTTTTTCATCTCGCTTAGTAACATATACTAGTGCTCCATCTTTAGCGGACTTAACGCCTAGTCTAATTACATTATAGGTTTGTTTATCAATTGAACTTTCATAATCGAAATCACCAATAACGCTACTATCAATAATTACGTTTCTGTGCATATGCTTAAGCGGACACAAAGTTAAGTTCCCAAACCTATCATATAAAATAAATATCTCTCCAGTATGCGTGGTAGTTTCTTCGATTGCGTGTAAAATGATATCAAACATAGTTGTATTTTCTCTTATTAATGTTGGTATCTTATATACGCTATCTCTGATAGTCCCAGTTTTTAAGCCTCTTTCTTTAGCGATAATCTTAACAATCTCGCCAACACTTTTGTTGTCAAATTTCTTTGTTTCCTTAGCCTTGAGATATCTCAATTGGTCATATGCGGTAAACTTTACTGTACCATCTTTGTTTCTTGAATGAGTAAAAATATATCCCTTAAACATCCATCTTTGAGAAATTCTAACACGAACACAATCACCCTCAGCAAATTCAACCTTATCAATTTGCTCTTGAAGTATAGTAAAAGTACATTTGCCGGCAACGCCCTTACGCTCCCATGCTATTTCAAGTCCGTTAGTAACGTGAACTTGGTAGGCTACACCTTCATGGTCTATATAAACATCACAATTATATGAGTGCATATCTCTATTTTCAATAGTCATTCATAGCCTACCCCCTTATTACTTTCATATACTTAGGATTTCCACTAATCCAAGCATAACCTCCGTCACCCTTGGAGTGTTTAATCTTATACCAAGTCGTGCCCTCGTATGTATACTCAGCATAAGCGACGGGTTCTGTATCTTTTTTCATGATTGCTACTTTTCTATTATGTGTACCAGCTCCACTTCTGATATTCATATCAGTTTGAAGTTTTAATCTTTTTAAACATGCAGTAGATTTTTTTGAAGTCTGTGCCTTTTTACCCTTATCGTCTTTTTTGACGGGTCTTTTTTCTTGTTCTTTCTTCGCTAAGTGCTTAGTCCTATAAGCCCTAAACTGTTTTAGCTCAATACTAACAGTCATATCTGAATTATTATCAGCGTCCTCAATTACATCATAGGACTCAACTGTTACCTTCTGTTCACTAGGAAAATAAGTGTAACTTCCATTTTTTCTGACAATAGAAAAAGTAATTACCTTCTTGTTTTTCTTACAATCCTCTAAAAAATCAAGTACAGTCTTTGGACTTGTATCATTAGCCCTATACCCTATCTGTCCAATCTGATGTACTAACTCAAATTCAAACTTGTATGTGGTTAGCTTAGGGAACTTGATGAGATTAACCTCACCTGAATTTGCAAGTTCAAAAGTCTTATTATTATTTCCGATTGTCGTTGTTATTTTACTTGGCGTTATTGGTAATTGAATACTGTCTAAAAAAAACAAATACATAGTTAATCTCACCCCCTAAAATGCGTAATGCCCTTCTGCTTGTATTTCTAATTGCTCAGCCATCTTATTTGTCAAGTGGTCTACAAAACCGTCTAGGTCTTGTACATCTGAAGCATGTATAGTATTGTCTATCTTAATTTCCGCCGTTGTGAATTTATTGATAGCGTTTCTTTCAGCTATTTCTCTTAAATATCTTATCTCGTCCTTACTCATATTAGTATTATCAGCAGTTTCACGTGTATTTTTAGCAATATCCGCCAATTTAGCACCGTTTCCGCCTCTACCAGCGCCACCAGCGCCACCCTTTTCAGGTTGGATTTGTTGTTTGCCCATATCTTTCATTAACTTGGCCATATCAGCTCCCATATCCTTATCGATATCATGTTTGAATAAGCCTTTAACTTTATTTTCAAGCCCTTTGCCGAACTTCATTCCACTATTAAACGCCTTATCTATACTAGTTAACTCTAACGTCTTATAGTCGAAGTGTTGAGCTTTACCGCCTAACTGAGATTGAAGCCCCGCTATCTTATTATCAATAGCTACTGAATGTTTAGGTACACTCACATGACCAATTTGCCCCATCTGTGACAAGTTTACCCCTGGTATTTTATTAAGTGCCTTAATTATCCAGTTAATAGCGTGGATAGCCTTATTAGCACCGCTCACAAAAGCATTTGCTATGTTTTGGGCTACACTATCAGCGGCGTTCGTTACTCCCTTAGCCATATTTAAAGCCGCTATTTGAACTTTAATAAATGCTTGACCAATTCCATGAGCCGCTTTTAAAAATCCATTTACTAATGCAGTACATAATAATATAGCAATACTTAATATTGCCTTAAATATATTGGCAATAGCAGCACCCAATGCGAAAAAAACACCAAATATTAAACCAGTCGCACTATAAGCCGAACCAGTTAACTTGTTAAACGCTGCAACACCTATATATATTGCCGCGATTAACGCTAAAATCCCGAAAACAATCCAAAAAATAGGACAAGCCAAAATAGCGCTATTGAAAAATACCTGTGCCGTTGCCCCTCTAGTAGTCGCCAATGAATACGCAACCATTGCTGCAGTCATTAACATATCAGCTCCAGCCTTCGCAAGTGCTATAGCCTTGCTAACTAACAATACCGCACTAGTTGCGGTTAAAGCGCCTAAAATTACAAATAGTATTGGTGCAAAAAAAGCCATATTGCTCGCCACAAAACTTAATACGCTATTAATACCATTAAATGCAGCCGCTCCAATTTGCCCAACTGCTTGAAATAAATACATGGTCTCAAGAACCGCACCTTTAATTATTGGATTATTCCATAAATCATTCATAGCCTTAAACATAGGCGCTAGCCCCATCATAAAGTTGTTTTTCATGATTACTATAGCTTCACCAAAAGTCATTGGCATTTTACTAAACTTCTCTTGGATTTCATCAGCACTATTAAACATAGCTCGTTTAATTACATCAGCAGTAATGAGACCCTCAGAAGAAGCCTTCTTCAAATCGATTCCGCCTAGCTCCTTCTTAATAGCTTGTGCCAACATTGGCGCATTTTCAAGAATTGACCTAAATTCATCACCTTGAAGCCTACCACTAGCCATTGCTTGAGTAAGTTGAAGCATTGCCGATTTTTGCTCCATAATTGAAGCACCTGAAGCCTTAAAACTTTGGTTCATGAGTTCCGAAAATCTAACTAATTCTTCATTACTACTAAAGGCGTCTTTAGCCAATAGACCCAATTTTCCAACAGTATTTGCAGTTTCAGCATATTCTGACCTAGTTCTTTGAGCACTAGCGAATAACTGTTTATTCAACTTAGTTAATTCAGCCTGTGAGCCTGTTATCATTCCAAGCCTAGCTTGAATACCTGTAAACTCATCCCCCATAGATACAAGCTTCTTTATTCCTTGAAGGCTTAAATAAGCACCTACTAGATTTTTAACGGCACCAAGCAAGCTATTCACTTCTGGCGTACCTTCTCTAATAGCTTGATTATGTTCTCTTTGGTATTGTGTATTTCTTTGTGTCTGATTTCCAATATCTGATAAGGGCTGTTTAAATTCTTCCGTTGAAGGCGGTGTAACGGGCTTAGACAACATTTGCTGCATTTTCGCAAGTTGATTAGTCATCTGTTGTGCACTCATAGCCATTTGAGTTAAGGGCGTTGAAGCACCGTCATTTATGGAAATTGGTATTTTAATTCCTGCCATTTTTTGCCCCCTATCTTCTACTTTCTCTCTCTAATTTCTTTTGTTCCTTAATTTCAGCTTCTACTCTTAATTGAACACAAGCTTGAACAAAAGCCTTTTTATCCAAATCCTCGAAAACCTTAAAAATCTCCTCGGGCGTCCAGTTAAATTCATGAATACAATAATAAAATAAATTACTGTCGCCGTCATCAGAGTTTATTAGTTTTTTGCTTCTTCTACTCTATCAGTATATTTTTTAAATCCGTTAAAATCTTGAACCGCTTGAGCTAGATTAGTATACTCACCAAATATTAACATCTCATTAAGTACTTGAACTTCCCCAACTACTCCATATGAGTTTTGTAATTCAACATCTTTTAAGTCTGGTTCTACAATTGCTGCTGTAATCAATAAATCTTGATAGTCTGAAGTATTAAGTACTGGTATTCCGTTATCGTCTGTATGTGTACAGCTATCTCTTATTACTCTTTCTTCTGAAGCTTTTAGTGACCTAATCACAAATGGAACTGGTTCCCCGTTATCGTCAACAAATCTATCAGAAATATATACCGCCTTTGTTCTTATGCCTTCATTTTCTTTTTTGAAAAAAGCTTGAAATTTACTCATATTATTTAATCTCCTTTATATGTATATTAATATTTCACAAAAATAAGGACGTAATAAACGCCCTTATTCCTGTTTGAACCATTCTTTTAATTTTTTATGCGTTTGGTAATGCGACAAATTTTTCTGAGAATTCAACATCGTTAAATGTACCTGAAATATCTTCTTCCAATACCTCAGCGTCAACATCTAGCATTGCTATAATCATTTCTTCCGGTACACACTCTTTAAATATAACTGATTGTCTTCCGATAGTCTTCGCGCTCGCTGGGTCTTCATTAATTATTTGTATATTCACTGGCGGCATGTATCCATCTCTAGCATATATTATAGCTAACTCCCTTAATGTTGTTTGATTATAGTATAGAGAAGCGTCCCAAGTACCTTCCCAACCACCAGAACGAACTTTCTTACCTGCTTCCCCAAGAACGCCCTTTTTGATTGTATTAGTTTTAAAAGACGCCTTAAACTTAGTTAAATTTCCTAGTACATATCTTCTATTATCTATCTCAATAAAAGCCGAACCTTGAGACCCCTGAACAGTCTCAGTTGCTAGATTTAACTTTCTTATAGGTTGTTTATCTGCCATTTTTTAACCCCCTTCTATTTTACGTAATTAGTTAAATAAAGTTGCCTAAAGCATTCTGAAGGTGTGACTACACTATTGACTTTAACAGCTCCTCTAACTCCTTCTACTCTCTCAACCTTAACGCCGTCTCTATCGAACTCTCTTAGTGCTCCAATTTGTACATACTCATCTCTTACGGCTATTACCTTCTGTTCGTAAGACTCTATTCCCGCCTTATCTATATTAACCTTACCTAAGTAATACTGATTAAATACATTGGCGTCGCTCATTGCTAAAGAGTCTACTACTCTAACTACTTGATTATCTTTAAATTCAATATTTTTAGCTTCATTAGTCTTAACAAGTGAATTTATATCATCAAGTACCCTATATCTGTCGCCTACCTTATGATATGCGAACCTACCATTTTTAATTATTCCCTTTAATTCTGTTTGTGTGAATTCTGAAATAATATCATAGTCACCTGTGTATTCTCTATTAAGATTAGATTTACCAAGTGGTACGCTAGCGTATATAGCTGCAGTAAAAGGAACTAACTCATTACCCTTTACATTTTCACCTCTTACTTTATTCTTGACTACAACAAGCCCTTCATAATCGTATATATCATCTTCGCCAAGTGACTCAACCTCTGAGAATATAGTTCCAAATTTAAGTCCTATTTCTTCTCTCATTCTCTTAGTAAATTCAATATATAGTTTTTGAAGGTCTTTTGATACCGCCATACAAGCAAGCGCATTGAATGAATATGCTTCAAGCTTTTGCAAAAATTCAACATGTTCCTTATTGGTAACTTCGCCATTAGTACCACCGCTTAACTTAGTGCCTGCAGTAGGTTCAAGCTCTCCTTCTTTCTTAAATTCCACTAGTGCATTGTCTTTTAATTCTGCGGCTGTTTTTACCGTTTGCTTGTCGATTACAATATAGTCAAACATAGTTGTTACTTCCTTTTTAGTCGGCTCGTCAACAACATTTTGAACCTTGATTAAAATATCATTACCACGCTCTCCGCCTTTTTTAGCGGTAGCATATACATTTGTCGCCTTAGTCGATTTATTTAGTCCACAAAATATAACCTTTGTTGAATTTTCAAACAGTTCTCTAAGTCCCTTAAGTTTATCATCGTGCATTCTATACCCTAGAATAATTAAAGAGTCTTGTCTGAAGTCTGTTGAGTCTATTTCAATGATTTCACCTTGATTAGCGAAATCCCATTCTACACCGATAGCTACAACGCCACGTTGTCCGATTGAAGACATTGTTTTTGCTGCCGATACCGTATTTATATAAGCTCCTGGTATCACATTATTCATGCTGGAAAAAGTTCCGCCGCCTAGTGCCATATTATATTGCCCCCTTATCTAAGTATTTATTTATAATTTCCTCTACCTCATTAAATTGATATAACCTATCGTCTTCTAATAAAAAACTTAATACGTCAACATATCTTTGATATCTGTCTGACTTAAGTATTTGTTCTTTCCCAAACCTAGTAATATCAACATATTCATTTGTGTTATTCATTTCTTCCAATATTAACACCACCTTGTTTAATTATTTCCATCTTGCCTACTGCTTCAAGTTCCCTTTCTAATTTCACATCATAATTGACATAAAAAATTAATACGCCGTCAACAACTTCGTATCTCATAGAACTGCCCCATATTTTTTTATCATCAATATCAATTAAACTTAGAATATCAAAAAGTAGCTCGCCAACTTCTGCCAATTCCTCATTTTTTTCATTGCCGAAATAATGAATAGCAAAATTATATACACGCCCTTCCCTGTGTCCTAGTTCTCTCCTTTTGATAGGGCTCAGAAGTTTAATATAAAAACAAGGCGGTTCAAACTCCTGTTTTATATTTTCTGTATATATATCGTAATCGTCGCCGAAATACTCAAATAAGTCTAAGCTTATTGAATCTACTATTTTTCTATACATCTCTTATATCTTTCTCACATTCTTTCACATGATTAAATCACAAAAACAACTTATATCTTATTAAACTCATCTTTTAAAATTCTCGCAACGTGACTTTCTAACAAACTAGGTATCACACCTTCAACCTCATCAATACTTATCTTACACATAAATTGACCGTCTACCCATGGTTTTTTTAGTCTCTTACCTAGCTTAGGAACGTACCTGCCAACCTGTTGACTATGTCCACTCTCGACATAAGAAGCGTACTTCATATCATTTTGAATAGTGATTACAAAACTCTCGCCTTCTCTTTTTACTTCAAGAGAATTAGCATAAGTCTGTGGACTTGTGTCTGTTCCTCCAGTCCAACCTCGCCTTAAATCTCCAGTAACTACCTGTGTTTTTTGAGTGATTAAGGTGATAAGCATAGCCGCTACTTTTTTAGCAAAACTTTCAATTATTTCCTCAAGTTCTCGCTGTTCAAGTTCTTCAAGTACCTTATTTAACTTCCTTAAATCACTTATATCAACACTACCAAAATTTCCCATTAAGCCCACTCCTTGAAGAGTTCAAGATTAATTTCTTGATGAGACGAATAAACCGCGGCAGTACCTGAATTTTTATACTCAGTCGTTCTTCCATTTTGGGTAATTACTATCTTTGAGTTAGGTTTAATATCTAAGTCTGGGTTAATAAAAAGCTTCACTGCTTGATACATTTTCCCGCCTTCTTGTTGATTTGTACTTGGTATGCTCGAATAGCTTGCTCTACACTTTATAGGACTTCCATTTACCTTTAATTCTTTGCTCTCAGTCCTTTTAGTTTTTGGGTCTTTTACTTTCCCATACTCATAAATATCACAAGTGCCAATGTATAGCCTTTCAATTGCTTTTTTAGTCTTATTCATCTTACCACCTTATTTTTCTAAACTCATTAAGATAGTCTTTTCCAAACTTACAAGACTCATCTATTAATGCTCTTATTGCTACTTCTTCATCAAGTGCATTAGATTTTTGAGCGTATTCAATTCTAGTATCACCTTCGCTTATAGATTTAATTTCTCCTGCGTCTTCAATATTATCATCAGCCTTCTTAAAACCACCAGTTTCAAGTTTTGCCCTTAGCATTTCACCAAAAACACGCCTAGCAACAACATGTTCAAGCTCATTAGGTATTTTAGTCAAGTTACAATAATTTAGTATATCCCTTGTTACGCTTTCGACCTTTCCTAAAAAAAAGTAGTCTGAGGTATCGACTACAAGTTTATAGTGAGTCGAATACCCCATCACACTTTTAATAATTCTGTCTATTTGCGTATTTTCCATTAAGTCTGATAATGGAAACATAAAACTAACCTCTAGATACTATCTTAGATATTGCTATTGCTTTGTGATTAATATACTCAGTACCATTATTAACCAAAGTCCAGTTTTTACCATTTTCTAGCTCTGTATTAGTTGGTGAAAGATTAGCTTGTTCTTTCTTTTCATATGATATTCCTTGAGGTGCTATATAGTTTCTCTTTCTAGTGTATAGAGTTGTTAAACCGCCTGCTTTTGCTGGGTCTCTATCCATTTCGAAAGGAACTGCTACTGGTAGTTCACCAAACTCAATAGCTCCTTGACCCAATACATAAGTTGTATATGAGTTTCCTGCTGGTATTTCTGTGTCGCCTTCTCCTACTTTATTTGCCTGCTCAACTGGCATAGAGTCGTCTATTAGCACTATTCTACCGTTCCATGTTCCTATAGTTAATTCTCTTTCAATTCCGTTAGCGTCTGTTTGTGTTAGCCTCTTCATAAGATTAATATTTTCTAGGTTAGTGGCTACTGCTGAGTGCATAATAACAAGAGAAAACTTATTTTTATTATCTCCGCAAGCCTGTTGTATTGCTGAATTAAGTGTATCTTCTGCTATTTTCCCCTTAGTTGGTACATTAGTTGATACATCATAAGTATGCTTATCAACGAATTCTTTATTTTTAACTCCAGTCATAGAGAATATACCTTTTAATACTGATAACATTACTTTTTGATCATCTCTTGCCCAATAATCAACGATTTGTCTTGCAACTTCAGAGAGGAAGTCTACATTGGCTGTTATGTCGTGTGAAAAGTCTTTTTCAGTAAAAGCTTTAGCTCTACCATAAGCTATTACACCTCTATCAAAAGTTGTTAGTTCATCAGCTGTAATGTCTGTTACCCCATCATAGTTTGTTGGTTCTCCTCCAATATTTCCAAAGTATGGTATTCTTCCATAGTATGCATTAACCTGTGATTGAAGAAGGTCATATATTTCTCTATTAGGTACTATTGCACCACTTCTAATTAGTTCTGTTCTTTGTGGGTTTTCAATAGTTCTTGAATATTGTCCAAAAGCTTCTGCATTAAATATTTTCTTATCAAATTTTTCTGCCATAATAAAATCTCCTTTTCTTAATCATTCTTATTTTGTGCAATCTTGAAAAAATCCATATATGATTTCGGTTCTGCTGGCAGTGGTTCTGTTGTACCTTCCTTAGGGTCTACACCTGTAAAACCACCTTCTTTGCTTTCAGCTTCAGCACCCTTAAACATATATGAGTCACTTTCTTTAATTGCGTTTAATCTTTCGTCAAGTCCTTTGATTTTTCCATTATCATCAAACTCAACTTCATCTGCGTTAATACCTAATATAGCCTTTGCTGCCGTCATATTCTTTGCTCCCGCGTTAGTAAGAGCTAACTCAACAAGGCTATTAACTTTTACATTTTTAAGCTGCTTATTAAAATCTTCCTTAGCCGTTTTATTTGCATTCTCAAGCTCTGTTATTTTATCCTGTAAGCTCTTAGGGTCTAATTTTTTAAGCTCCTCAAGCTGCTTATCTCTGTTTTCAAGTTGGTTTTTGTAACCTTCCTTTTCAGCTAACAAGCTATCAAACTTATCCTTACCAACATAAGCACCAGTTTTTAAATTCGCAAGCTTAACACCTTCAGCACTATCTATTGAATTTTTAAATTCTTCGTAAGTTAGTGCTTTATCACCAAATAAGTTTTTAAAAAACTCCATTAAGTCCATAATATACTCCCTTTTCGTACTGATTTTTTTAAGCGTTGGTTCACTCCAACAACTGTACTAGCTTATTTTAAACGCCTTAAGCTCGGCAATATTTTACATAAAAAATAGACAGTTTAACGTCATATCTAGGACGTAATTTAAATTGTCGATTCTATTATCCCTATTAAGATTGCAACTATTAATATAATGGTTAAAGTTATCCATAAAGGTGATAACACCCATAACCAAGACCAATTTATATATCCAGTCAATTTCAGTGCAATAAAAAGTAATGTCAACAACTGCAAAAAGAAACCTCCGTGCCTTCCGCCATTTTTATCTACTTTCACTAATACACCTTCTTTCTTGAAATAAAAAAGCACCCTAACTACTGTTAAAGTGCTTTAGTCTTAATTATCTCTGTATTACCAGTATAAAACCTTATCATACAAAGATTGTACGTAATGACCTCTCTTAGTATACCAATTTTGTCCGTCACTGTCGTAATACATACAATCATCAGTCAATAAATAAATATATATATTGTTCATTAACTCCTCTATGTCATTATTTTCTACAGATTCTTTAATGTTCGGACTATATCCTAAATCATTTGCATTCTTTATTAAAAATTCAAGCTCTTCATCATTTAATCCGAATTTCATGTTTACTTTATCCTCCTCTCCTAGGGTTACATTGTACTAAAATGCCGTCCGAAGGATTGATTGTAACATTACATATGCCCATCAACGAATACGTAAAACTTTTATCCCTCTTGTAAAGTACCTTTCCTTTTTCAATGCAATCAATAATATCTTTAGTTGGAACATGCTTATGATTTAACCTCTTCATAGTCTCCTTAGAGTTCTTTGGATTTGCCCAGTCATGTGTTCCTATAGCTCTAGCCGTGAAATGATATGAAATATCTTTTATCTCTGTACCATCACCAAATTTCAGACCAACCAAATTATTTTTTAAATCATTATGTTGTTCCTTGAAATTACTGTACTTAATCAATGGTGATATCTCACCATTTTGTACACTTTTACCATATCCCTTAACCATATTCCATTCTTTAATATCATTATACTTCATATCTTGGAACTTATCAAAACTTTTTATCTCGTCAAAACCAAGCTTTTTATACTTCTCAAACTGCTTTCTGTCGCTATGCCTATTTCTCCACGCCTTTTCTTTAAAACTATACTCTGGGTCACTTTCAACATACTTCTTATGAAACTGTTCATAAGTCATATCATTAGGAACAGTTATAGCTTTGCCTTCTTTATCTCTAGCCGCTCTATATGATTTACCTTTTAACTCCTCAAAATATGGAGCTGTGGTAGTCCTGCAATTTGGATGAAAAGGCGGGGCGTTAACTCCTACCTCTTTCTTTTTCACCTCAAATATTTCACCGTCCATGTGCCTGCATATATCGGAAGTTTTCATATCTAAAGTAGCAACTATAATATACTTATCAATATCAAGCCTATTAAAACATTCCTCTCTCGCCCTCTCAGCGATATAAGCCCCCTCAGTATGCAAAAGTACTCTAGCTCTATTTTCTGCCGTCTCAAACGCCTTAGCGAGTTTTTCCGCCATGTTTATAGGATTGTCACCACGTATTAAACTAGTTTCTAATGCGTCATATAGTTTTTTGACTAATTTAGGTCTATGAACTCCCCATATCCTTTCAGAAAACTCTATACCGTCCTTTGTCCAAGGCTTAGAAAATAAAATCTCTAGCTTTTTATCATTTGGATGATATAAATTTACCTTAGCTTCAAGCCACTTAGCAATTTCATAAGTAGACATAAAAAAAGACTCCTTATATATATCTTTAAAGGTGTCTAATATTATCTTATGTTCCCCATTATAAAAAAGCTCTGCAAAGTGCCTTAAATGTGTCTTAAACACATCTTCGCGCCTTATATGATACCTTGCACTCATTGCCCTAAGTTCCTTTATATGCTCGTTAGTAAAAGATAACTCCTCGCCTAGGCGTATATATTCATCTAACTCACTTAAAAACTCGTTTCTTTGCTCGTCTGTGATGTATTTTATTGCTTGAGCTTTATTGTACTTTTGAGTACCCATAAGTTTACTAAACCAATATACATGATTTTTCTTTAACTCCGTTTTTAGCTTCTTAGATAGGTTTTTAATATCCTTGTGACTAAGCTTTAATATAGAATTTGTATGCTTTTCTATTCCAATAAACCTTTTTTCCCAATACTTTTTATTCTTCATATGAAGCACCTACAGAATTACTGTACTCTTCTGTATAATTTATATCGAATGTACTTCGCTCTTCTTCTATCCTTTCAAGTTCCTTAGTCACATCATGTATATATGGATGTTGTTCAACTAATGTTTGGTTACTTAATAGTCCAACTGAATTTACTATATCTCCAACTACTTGACTTTCATTAATCAAAACATCTTTATTGAATATTATTTCTATAGTATCTTTATCAGAAAAAACATTTTGTTTAGTGCTGCTTAGATACATCTTAATAAATCTTACAAGCATTTCAAAACTAGCTTTATATTCAGTCTCTATACCATTACAGTCTATATCTATATCAGAATACATTGATTGAATATTCATCTGATTAGGGTTTCCACTTAGCCTATCATCCTTAGCGTCAAAACATTTTGCATTTTCAATTAGTGCATTTTTAAGCAGCGCATATAGAACTTGATAATTTCCAGCATTTACATTAACAGTTAATGTTTCAACTCCGCCATCTGAAGTTACTTTTACAGCTCCGTAAGTTGCTAGATTTCTTCTAAATTCTTCTAAGTTCGTGCCTGCATAGTTCTTTAATACCAATATTGAGGTTCTAGCATCTTCTTGCATATTATTATTAAAATCTGATAGTATTTCATTGATACCGTCTTGTAAACTCTTAACTCTATTAATAAGCGGTATTTCATCATCATTATACTTGAATGCAATTATCGGAACTATACCACCCCAACTATAAGCACCGCCATTATTGTCGTTTATATAATAAGTTGACTCTATAAGCGTAAGTGACTTACCTTTTAGTTTATATCTAGTTATTTTTTCCTTATCGTATACTTCTACATATTCTACTGTGCTTTCTTTTCCATTTGAGTAAACTGTATCAGCATAAACCCTAAAAGCAAACTCCATTTCAGTTTTTTCTGAGTCTGCCCATATTATTTTAACCTCGCTAGGCTTTAATCTCTTGAATTTTAGTTCTCCAGTATTAGGGTCAATATATACATATAAATAACCTACCCCACCATTTAAAGAGTCCTTCAATAAATTTTTCATCTTCTTCATAAAATCAAAATTAAAAATAGGTTCTATTAATTCATTTAATTTATCATTTTCTGATGTAATAACTGGCGGTCTACCTAGCATATAATTTATTTTTTGGTCGACTGCCTTAGCATACTGATTATCTATTCTCTTAAGATTAATTACATTCTTGAGTTCTACCTTATTACCATTTTTGTCGAACATGAATTTTTTACGCTGCAAAATATCATGTTCACCTTTATAATACCTATCTCCCTCTAGTTGCCTCTCTCTTTTTTCTGATGTTTTGAACTTATCTACTAAATATTCAAGATATGATAAATTCTCTGGACTTTTTTCTTCCGGCTTATTTAATATCTCATTCAGTTTACTCACCCCCTTTTTAATAATCTCAAACAAAATCATTCACCCCCTATTAATCAAAACTATGTGCTGGTGCCATATCTTGATTAAGTGCGTATCTAGTCGCGTCTATAGCATGGTTATTCTTATCTTCCAACCTCGGCAACGGGTCGCCATTTCTATCAATAGCATAATCAATACTTTCAAACTCTTTCGCAGTATTCGGGCATCTCTCTGGATCTATTACTATTGCTTCTAAATCGTCTAACCATTTTTCGCCAAATTCAACACTTCCTGCACCTTTTTTTACTCCTATGATGTTGATACCATAGCCTCTACATTCATCTATTGACTTAGGCTCAGCACTATCAGCATTTATCATATTAATAATTCCTTTTTCTTTGATAATGTTCGCGTACTCTCTATTTGATAGCTTTACTTTATATATTTCATCGAAAATATAAATCTTTCTTCTAGTTCTATCATAGTGAAGTCTTACATGTGCTAGTGGGTCTGTCGCATATCCCCAATCTAGCCCATCTCTAATACAATCAAAATTATCAACCATTTCTTGCGGTATTTTTTCAAAAACCAAATTATTAAAAGGAACAATACCAGAACCTATAGGCTTGCCTAGATACTCCCATTTATATTTAAGCGGTTGAAACTCTTTTATATGTTCCGCTTCTATTTTGAACGCTTCTGATAAATGGATATTATCAATATAAGTTGAATGGTGTATATATGTATTCGACGGCAATAATTTAGTTTCATATCTTTTATTGACCCAACTTTGTTTTCTTTTCGGTGGATTATAAGAATAATAGAATTTATACTCTAATCCATCTTCTAACTCAGCCCTTAATATAGACTTTTCTATCATACTAACGTCGTCTTCACTCCTGAACTCCGCCAACTCTTCAATCCACAATCTAGTGATTGGATATTTACTCATCTTAATAGATTTAATCTTCGCTGGGTCGTCTGCGCCTCTGAATATAATAGTGTTCCCTCGCGGAAGATATATTATTTTCAAAGGATTAATATTGTACTTGAACTTATCTTCTAGACCTAAAATAGAAATAGCTTCTTTCAATTGTTCGTAACAAGACTCCTGAAGAGTATTTCCAACCTTCCTTACACATAGTACCGTGATTGGATATTTAATGATATCAAGTATAATTTCAACTGCTATATTGGAGCTCTTGCCGCTACCTCTACCACCCTTAAGCACATACTTAAGATACGGCTTTTTTAATGCTTTATGGAAATCATGAAATGCAGGCAATATGATACTTTTAAGACTCTTCTTCAATATCATCTATTATCACCACTTGCTCACCGCTTACTTCAACTCTATCTGTCCAAGCCCCGTATCTCTTGCCTAAAAGCTCAGCTGCCTTTATCCTATCTTTAGCACTTATTTCGATTGTAGCTAGCTCTTGACCTCTCTCAACTCCACAAGACTTTAATATTTGTTCAGTTTGCTCGCCTCGCATTACTGATGTTAAATATTGAAGTATCTCAGTTTGATTTGCTATTTTTTCTGAATCAATTTCAGTCAGTCTTTCATCGATATAGTTTTTAATTGTAGTATTTTGTAGTAATTTATTTGCATTCGTATTCGCGTATTTTTTTGTATAGCCAGCTAAAATAGCTGATTGTGTCGCATTACCACTGATGATATACTCATCAGCGAATTTCTTTTGTTTTAACGTCAACCCATGGTATATCACCACCTCTTTTTAATCTATTAATTACTTACTTGTATGTTTCTATTTCTTCATTTTTCCAAATCAACACAAAAAAAGCAATTACATAAAAGTAACTGCTTTTTACACATGATTGTAATTGAATAGTTTTTATTCTTTTTTTTATTTTTGCATATTAACGCAAATTATTTATATTATCATAATAATACAGAATTTTAGAAAAAACACGCCAACTTTACGCCAAAAAAACGCCATTTTTTTAGGAAAGGTCGAAATATAGTGTTTCAACTAGCATTATTTTTGACGTTCTTCCAACAAATCATATAGACTAAACCCATCAAAATCGCTAGAACTTATTCCAAAAATTAAGATGTGAATTTTCTTAGTGGCAAACTTCAAAAACCTATTTAAACTTCTTTCTGACAAATTAAATTCTAGTGAAATCTCAACGTTCGTTTTATTTTTTAGATACTTGCATCTAATAATATTTTGCTCAGTCGGATTGAACTCATTAATTGCATTCAATACAACGTCGGTCATATATTTAATTTTTTTTCGCTCATTTTCAAGCTCATCAATATCAGAAATAACTTTAACAATATAATCCATACCGTCACTCTGAGACGTCTGAACCTTATCTTTCTCGTAACTCACCCCCTTAATCCCATCATCAAGCTTGAGCAAACTTAACTGATGGTTAATTTGGTTTAGTCTGCTTTTTAAGATTTTATACTCCTCAAAAAGCTTTTTAACGCTTTGTTGATAGTTCGTTTGCTGCATATTTCTATAAATCCTTTCATCATGATAATAATTTAAATTAAGTTAAATTCTTCAAGAATATCATTGAATTCCCGTTCCTTCCCTTCAACAGGAACAGTATA
>JASBZE010000019.1 GCA_029983575.1 Peptostreptococcaceae bacterium | reverse complement strand
AAAAGGTATTTACAAAAAGTTAATTTTTTGTTAAACTACAATCAAACGGATATTTTTAAAATTTGTCTACAAAAATGTGAGACAAGTTTTAACTATGCGTATTTATGTGATAATTTTGTGTACTTCTGTTTAAATCTTGTATACAAGTAAACTAGTAATTAGTATTTCAGTTATTCTGGAGGATAAAATGGAATTAATAAGAAAAACAATAAACGACACATTGAAGGATAGAGCCAAAAAAACTCCTGAATCTATTGGACTGATATATGAGGGAGCTAGTTACACATGGAAGGAAATAGACCTTATTTCTGAAAAGCTCAGTTATGACTTAAGAAAGTTAGGCATAAAAAAGGGAGATAAAATGGGTCTTTACGGAATGAACAGCGCTAGTTGGCTTTTCCATTTTTATGCAGCTCAAAAGTTAGGAGCAATCGCCGTTCTCTTTAGTACGTGCTTTAGAGAGACAGATGTCGAGAGGGGAATAAGGCTTGCAGGAGTTGATTACTTCTTTTACTCAGAGGGGTACAAGGGAGAAAATTACAACGAGACAATTGCGAGATTAAATGATAAACACATTGAATCAGTAAAGATGTATCTTTACATGGAAAAAACAGAGAAAACATGGAAAGAAAAAATTCACGATGAAGTTTTGACATGTGAGGAAAACATAGACCCAGACGATGTGGCCTTGGTGATATTCACATCAGGAACCACAAGCTATGCGAAGGGAGTTATGCTCACACACTACAATGTAGTAAACAACGCAAGACAGATGACTGAAAGCATGAGATGGAATAGTGACGACAGGATGGTAGTAACAGTTCCATTATTTCACAGCTTTGGCATAACATCTTGTATACTTGCATCTATAGCAGCTGGATTTGAAATAGTACTGATGGGTCACTATAGAACAGTTGAGGTCTGTCAGACTATAGAAAAGTATAAGGGAACAATTTTAAATGGTGTGCCTTCAATGTTTCTTGCGATGTTAAGAAACGACAAGAGGCTAGAATATGACCTTAGCTCTGTAAAATCCGGTATAATCGCAGGCTCTCCTATAAATCCCGGGGAGTACATAGAGATATGTAAGATTTTTGACGACATAAAACTTCAACCTTCATACGGACAGTCAGAGTCATCACCTTGTATTTCGATTGCTGATTACGATGACACAATTGAGAAGAAATCAGTTACAGACGGCAAGGTTATCGAGCATGTAGAACTAAGGATTAGAAAGCTAAAAGACGGTTCTATTTGTAAGCCTGGCGAAGAAGGTGAGATAGAGGTCAGAGGATATAATGTCATGAAAGGTTACATAGGCAGTGGATGTGAGACAGACAAGGCTATTACATTAGATGGATGGCTAAAGACAGGAGACCTCGGAGTTATGAGTGAAGATGGATACTTAAGCATAACGGGAAGATGTAAAAACGTCATTATACGTGGAGGAGAAAATGTATCTCCAGTAGAAGTAGAAAACGCAATCAAAGATATTGTTAAAAACTCTGAAGTTAAGGTATTTGGCGTTAAGTCTGACGTGGTTCAAGAAGAAATTGTTGCAGCGATAGAAACCGAGGGCGATAAAACTGTCGAAGGAATGAAAAAAGATATCCAAAATCATCTTAAATCAACCCTTTGCGGATATAAGATACCTAGATATATCTACTTTGTCGATAACATGCCTAGATTGGGTTCTGGTAAGATAGATGAAAAAAATCTCAAGCTCAGCATATCTCAAATGGTGGAAGGAGATAGAAAATTTAAGATATCTCACAGAATATAAGCATGAAAGAGTTAGCTTATAGCCAAGGAACATAAGACTGGACAATGTAAGGTATCAAGAAAAATAAAAATTTTTAAATTTGATGTTAATATAATAACAAAATATAAATAACATAACTACTTAATTTCAAGGAGGAATTACTTATGAGCACAGGAAGAAAGCCATTAGAAGGCGTAAAAGTAATCGAGCTAGCAACATTTATAGCTGCTGCTACAACAGGAAGATTTTTAGCAGACTTAGGAGCTGACGTTATCAAGATTGAATCAGCTAAGGGTGATCCACTTAGATATACAGCACCTACTGAGGGTAGACCTCTAGATATGTATGAAAATACTACTTGGGAGCTTGAAAATGGTAATAAGAGATGTATATCTCTAAATATGAAAGATCCAGAAGGTAAAGAAGCATTCTTCAAACTTCTAGAAGGAGCTGACGTTCTTATTACTAACTGGAGGGTTCAAGCACTTCAAAGAGCAGGTCTAGACTATGAAAGCTTAAAAGAAAGATTCCCTAAACTAGTTTACGCTATATGTACTGGTTATGGTGAGTTCGGACCAGATAAAGATCTACCTGGATTTGACTTCACTGCATTCTTTGCTAGAGGTGGATACCTTGAAACATTAAGACAAAGAGGTTCAGTACCTATGAACGTTATACCTGGTCTAGGTGACCACAACGTAGGTATGAACTTAGCAGCTGGTGTACTTGCAGCTCTATATCAAGCTAAGGTTACAGGTAAGGGAGAAAAAGTTGAAACTTCTCTATTTGAAACAGCTGTACACAACATGGGTATGATGGTTCAAGCCGCTCAATACACTGAAGTTGGAGAAAAATACCCAATCAATATAAGAAACGCAAACAACCCACTAAACGCTGCTTGGAGAACAAAAGACGACAGATTTATACAAACTTGTATGCCTGACTTCAACGTATACTTCAAGAGATTTATAACAGCTCTTGGAAGGGAAGACTTAGCAGAAGACGAAAGATACTATCCAGTTCAAAACCTTCAAAAGAATGGCCTTGGACCAGAAATGTACGATATTTGCATGGAGCAATTCGCTAAAAAAGACGCTAAAGAGTGGGAAAAAATACTTACTGAATATGATATAGCTCACTCACTTGCACAATCTTGGGAAGAGCTTCTAGAAGACCCACAAGCATGGGAAAATGACTGTTTCTACAAGATGGACTACAATGGAACAGAAAGAGTTCTTGTAAGGCTACCTGTTAGATTTAGAGAAATGGGAGCTCCTGAATACAACAAGGGTCCATTAATTGGAGAACACAGCGTCGAAGTATTAAAAGAAATTGGATATAGCGACGAAAAAATTAAAGAATTCCTAGACAAGAAGACTTTATACGTTTGGGAAGATGAGAAAAAATAAGCTGGCGTAACGATTAAGCATTGCCTTAACTTATAGCTAGCATACTATAGAAAGAGTTGATAGACGAGTTATGGAAAAAATATACACAATGGGAATAGATATAGGATCTACTTCATCAAAATGTGTGATTATGAATGACGGGGACGAGATAGTCTCCTCGTCAATCATAAATCTAGGTGCAGGAACTAGAGGGGTTCAGGTAGCGATTGAAGAAACCTTAGGTAAGGCAGGTCTTAATATGTCTGACATAGCATATACGGTGTCTACAGGATATGGTAGAAATAGCTATGAGGATGCAGACAAGGCTATGAGCGAGCTTAGTTGTCATGCTAAGGGAGGAAAATATATTTTTAAAGATGTAATTACTATAATTGACATCGGAGGACAAGACGTTAAAGTTCTTAAGTTAGATCCAAACGGTCAGCTTCAAAACTTTGTCATGAATGATAAATGTGCGGCTGGTACTGGTAGGTTCTTGGAGGTTATGACAAAGGTGCTAGACGTTAAGCTAGACGACCTAGGAAGTTTAGACGCGGAGGCAACTGAGGCTACTCCAATAAGTTCTACTTGTACAGTATTTGCAGAGTCAGAGGTAATTTCATCTCTAGCACATAATATAGATGTTAAAAACATAGTAAGAGGTATACATCAATCAGTTGCAAGTAGGGTATGTGGATTGGCTTCTAGAGTAGGAGTACAAGATCCAGTAGCTATGACTGGAGGGGTTTCAAGAAACTCAGGAATAGTTAGAGCTATAGAAAGAGAACTTGGAAGAGAAGTAATCACATCAGAAAAATCACAGTTGGCTGGAGCTATAGGAGCAGCATTATTCGCTTATGATAATTATAAGAGACACTCAGCTAAATAACTGTAAGCATATGAAAGGAGAAAGTCATGAGTAACGTAGATCCAAAGGCAAAAGTTGATAAGGTTAAAGAAGAGCCTAAAGAAAAAAAGGCTAAACATTTACTAAATGATATAGTTGCTGAACATTATAAGAGCGCATGGGAAGCTAAAAACAACGGTGAACCAGTAGGTTGGTGTGCTTCAAACTTCCCACAAGAAATACTAGAAACACTTGATATAAAGGTTGTTTATCCTGAAAACCAAGCAGCTGCAATATCAGCTAAGGGTGGAGGACAAAGACTATGTGAAGAAGCTGAGGCTAGGGGATATTCTAATGACATATGTGCATATGCTAGAATCTCACTTGCTTATATGGACGTAAAAGACGCTCCAGAGCTAAACATGCCACAACCAGACTTCGTTGCATGCTGTAACAATATATGTAACTGTATGATCAAATGGTATGAAAATATAGCAAAAGAAAGAAATATTCCATTTATTATGATAGACGTTCCTTACAACGACGACTACGAAGCTGAAGAAGACAGAGTAGAATACCTTAAGGGACAATTTGACTATGCAATTAAGCAACTTGAAGAACTTTCAGGTAAAAAATGGGATCAAAAGAAATTTGAAGAGGTTATGGAAACATCTCAAAGAACTGGTAGAGCTTGGCTTAAAGCTACTGGATATTCAAGATACACTCCATCTCCATACAATGGATTTGACCTATTTAACCACATGGCGGTTGCTGTATGTGCGAGAGGTAAGTTAGAGTCAGCTCTTGCATTTGAAAAACTATGCGAAGAATATGAAGAAAACATTAAAGAAGGTAAGTCTACATTTAGAGGCGACGAAAACTTCAGGGTACTATTTGAAGGAATTGCTTGCTGGCCACACCTTAGACATACTTTCACTAAGCTAAAAGACGCTGGTGTAAACGTGGTTGGAACAGTTTATGCAGATGCATTCGGTTACATCTACTCTAACACTGACGAACTTATGAAAGCATATTGCGGAACACCTAACGCTATCTCTTACGAAAGAGCTCTTGACATGAGACTTAAGGTTATAAGAGAAAACAATGTTGAAGGTGCTATAATTCACATAAACAGAAGCTGTAAGCAATGGAGTGGAATTATGTACGAAATGGAGAGAGATATAAGAGAAAAGACTGGAATACCAACAGTTACATTTGATGGTGACCAAGCGGACCCAAGAAACTTCTCACCTGCTCAGTACGACACTAGAATAGAAGGTTTAATTGAAGTTATGGCAGCAAATAAGGAAGCTGCACAGAAAGGAGCTGGAAAATAATGGCTAACCTAGAGGCTTTACTTAAAAAATTTGATGTTACATACGAAGACCAAGTTAAAAAATACAAGGATCAAGGAAGAGGCGTTTGTGCTGCACTTACAGCATATACACCAGAAGAGCTAGCATATGCTAGTGGTTTAGTTCCTTTTGTACTTTGGGGATTTGAAATACCTCTAAAGACTTCTAAGGAATATTTCCCAGCATTCTACTCTTCAGTAGCACAAAGTACAATGGAAAAAGCACTTAATGGAGAGCTTGACGATCTAGCTTTCATCATGATTCCAAGTTTGACAGATACACTAAAGGCTACTGGACAAAACTGGAAGAGAGCGATAACTTCAGTACCAACAATAAATATCGCTTATGCACAAAATAGATTTATCGAGCCAGGAGTAGTATTTAATGAAAAACAAATACTAAAGACTAAGGCTAAGATAGAAGAAATTACTGGAAAGAAAATAGAAGACGAAAAGATAGAAGAAGCTATTAAGATTTATAATGCAAATAAGGCTAAATTAAGAGAATTCCACGATCTAGTAGTTGACTATCCTAAGACTCTATGTCCTTCTGTAAGGTCAAAAGTTATAACAAGTGCATACCTAATGGATAGAAAAGAACACACTGAATTACTTGATGAGCTTATCAAAGCTATAAAGGAACTTCCAAAAGAAGAATTCAAGGGAATCAAGGTAGTTACAAGTGGTGTTGTTGGAGATATATCAGGTATGCTAGATGTACTTGAAGAAAATAACATCGCCGTTGTAGGTGACAACGTGCTTCAAGAATCAGGTATGTTTAGATATGACGTAAAAGAAGGAACAGGAAACCCAGTGAAGGCTTTAGCGGAGTTAATCTCTGATATCAAGGGAACATCTTTCCTTTTCGACGTAGATATGACTAGAATTGACATCGTTAAAGAAGAAGTTAAACGAACAGGAGCACAAGGAGTTATCCTACTTCTACTTAAGTTCTGTGACACAGAAGAGTTTGACTTCCCTATATTCAAAAGGGAACTTTCAAAAGATGGCACTACAGTATTAGAAGTTGAGATAGACCAACAAATGACCAACTATGAACAAGCAAGGACATTAGTGCAAACATTCGTTGAAATGGTTTAATTTACAAAAAATTAAGTCTTGTGGGGGCTTAAGCCCCCATAGGACAATATCACTAGGAGGAAGTATATGATTTTCGAAAAAGAGCACAAACTAGTTCGTCAACTAGCAAAAGAGTTCGCAGAAACTGAATTACAACCAGTTGCGGAAGAAATCGACAAAACTGGAAATTTCCCAGAAGAAATATGGGAAAAAATGGGTAAAAGTGGATTTTTAGGCATTAAAATACCAAAGGAATTCGGTGGAGCTGGTGGAGACCACAGAGCATATGCAATAGTAATGGAAGAAATGTCAAAGGTATCTGGTGTTTCTGCTGTTTACATCTCATCACCTAACTCACTAAACTCTGCACCAATACTAAATGGTGGTACTCCAGAGCAAAAAGAAAAATATCTAAAACCTATGGTAACTGGTGAGAAGAAGTTCGCATTCGGTCTTACAGAGCCAGGAGCTGGTTCAGACGCCGCTTCAATTATGACAACTGCTGAAAAAGATGGAGACTACTATATACTTAACGGTAGAAAAGCATTTATAACTGCTGCTCCAATATCAGACTACGTTATAATATTCGCTAAAACTGCTCCAGAACTAGGAGTTAAAGGTATATCTACATTTGTAGTAGATACTACTCTAGATGGTGTATCTTTTGGTAAGCCAGAAGATAAGATGGGAATAATTGGTTGCCCAACATCAGACGTTGTTCTAGAAAATGTAAGAGTACATAAAGATTGTATGCTAGGAAAAGAAGGCAGAGGATTTATAAATGCGATGAAGACTCTTTCTGTTGGTAGACTTGGTATAGCTGCTCAGGCTCTAGGTATTGCCGAAGGAGCGATGGAAGAAGCTGTTAAATACGTTAAAGCTCGTGCACAGTTTGGTAAGCCACTCGCAAGATTCCAAAACACTCAATTCGTACTAGCTGAAATGGAAACAAAACTAGAAGCTATGAGACACCTTGTATATGAGGCTGCATATAAAATGGACACTGGTCAACCAGCAGACAAAGCAGCATCAATAGCAAAACTATTTGCGACAGAAGAAGCTAAATTTATCGTTGATAGAGCTCTTCAACTTCACGGTGGATATGGATACATAAAAGACTATCCAATCGAAAGAATGTACAGAGATATAAGAATAACATCTATATACGAAGGTACATCAGAAGTACAAAAAATGGTTATCGCTGCAAGCGTGTTGAAATAGTAGGAGGAATTGAATTATGAAAATAGTTGCGTGTATAAAACAGGTACCAGACACAACAGAGGTAAAACTAGATCCAGTTACTAATACTCTAATCCGTGATGGTGTACCAAGTATAATTAACCCAGACGACAAGGCTGGTATAGAATTTGCACTAAGATTAAAAGAACAAGTAGAAGGAAGCACAGTTACAGTTCTTTCAATGGGACCTCAACAAGCAGAATCTGCACTAAGAGAAGCCCTAGCTATGGGATGTGACGATGCAATACTTCTATCAGATAGAGCATTTGGTGGAGCTGACACATGGGCTACATCATCTACAATAGCAGGAGCTCTAAGAAAATTAGACTACGATCTAATCATAGCTGGAAGACAGGCTATAGATGGGGACACAGCTCAGGTTGGACCTCAAATAGCTGAACACCTACACATTCCACAAATTTCTTACGTGGAAGACATCAAGATAGTTGACCCAAAAACTTACCATGTAACAAGACAGTTCGAGGATAGACATCACTTAATTGAAATAAAGAGCCCTTGCATGCTAACTGCATTAGCTGAAGCGACTACACCAAGATACATGACTGTTGGTGGAATATATGACGCTTACCAAAAAGAAATCAAGATTTGGGGACTTAAAGACATTGAAGATGAATTAGACATAGCTAATATAGGTCTTAAAGGTTCACCAACAAAGGTTAAAAAATCATTTACTAAGCAAGCTAAAGGTAAGGGAGTTATACTTACAGACCTTACAGCAGATCAAGCAGCAGACGCAATACTTAACAAACTTAAAGAAAAGTTCTTTATATAGGTTTGTAGACAAATTAAAATTCATAAGTGAAAGGATGTATCTTTATGAGCAAAGATGTTTTTATAGTAGTAGAACAAGTAGATGGCGAGTTGCAAAAAGTCGGTATAGAGCTAATTGGAGTAGGTAGAGAACTAGCTGATGACCTAGGACAAAATGTAGTTGCCGTTTTACTTGGAGAAAATATTAAAGATAAATGCGATTTATTAATCAAGCATGGAGCTGACAAAGTATTATATGTAGACAGCCCATTCTTAGGAACATATACAACTGAGCCTTACACTAAGGCAGTTTATGAAATAATAAAATCTGAAGAACCTGAAATAGTATTATTCGGAGCTTCTTCAATAGGTAGGGACCTTGCTCCTAGAGTATCAGCAAGAGTACATACTGGATTGACTGCAGACTGTACTGGTTTAGCAATAGATCCAGAAACTAAACTACTTATGATGACTAGACCAGCTTTCGGTGGTAACATAATGGCTACAATAGCTTGTGAGGACTTTAGACCTCAAATGGCTACAGTTAGACCAGGAGTTATGACTGCCCTTCCTTCTGATGATTCAAGAAAAGGTGAAGTAGTTGAATTCCCTGTTGAACTATCAGAAAATGACATAAACGTAAAAGTTTTAGAAGTAATCAAGCAAACAGATAAAAAGGTTGATATCACTGATGCTAAGATACTTGTTTCAGGTGGTAGAGGTCTTGGAGATCCTTCAAACTTCTCACTATTACAAGATCTAGCTGACCAACTTGGAGCTGTTGTTTCTTCTTCAAGGGCGGCTGTTGACGCTGGATGGATAGGAAAAGAAAGACAAGTTGGACAAACTGGTAAGACAGTTAGACCTGATCTATATATGGCAAACGGAATATCTGGAGCTATCCAACACTTAGCTGGTATGGAAGAGTCAGAATTCATAATAGCTGTAAATAAAGATGTAAATGCGCCTATATTTAAGGTTGCAGACCTAGGAGTAGTAGGAGATCTTACTAAGATAATTCCTCTACTAACAGAAAAAGTTAAAGCATACAAAGAAGAACAATCTAGAATATAGTTTTTGTATGCAAGACAAAAGTCCACTAATATTTAATTTATTGGGGGATGCATCTACATTATGGTAGAACATATTGAACATTGTAGGATTATATTCATCCTGGCTACCTCTTTACAGGGGTAGTTAGGATGTCTAATAATATGCGCACCTTTTTGTATACAAGATTTTTATTGCTGAGTGAGTTATATCACAGTATATAATTTTGTCAATAGGTTGATACTATTTTTTACGAAATTTTGTTTTTTTCTTGCAATTTGTAAAAAAGTTAGGTAGAATATATACAAGAATCTAGCTAATTAAATTTCGTTAAGATTGTATGCAATTATACAAGTAAACATGTCGGTTCAAAAAAGGTTAAACGATGACATTTTGAACAAAATCGAAAGTAATCATCAGTAATTAAAAATTTAATACCAGGGTGTGTTAAATCTGTGTCAGCATATGCTGAAATATTATTTACAAGGGGGATTAAAATGCCAAAGATTAAAAGTACTTTAACACCTAATATCGTTGACAGATTTGGTGTGCCAAAACCAGAAGGTATGGAGTTCGAGTATGTTAAGTATCCAGTTGACGATGCTACTCTAATAGAAGAAATCAAGGATGCGGATATACTATTCTGCGGACCTGTTGACTTTATTAGAAAAGAAGTTATCGACGCAATGCCAAACCTTAAGCTTATCCAATCACTAGGAGTTGGATTTGATAAGATCGACCTAGAAGCAGCAAAGGCCAAGGGAGTTTATGTTTGTAACAATAGAGCTGTAAACGCGGTTTCTGTTGCAGAACACGCAGTATTGCTTATGCACGCTTCACTAAAACAACTTACTGACGCTGATAAGAAAATCAAAGAAGGTAAGTTTATGGAAAGCTTTAAAGAGTACCAAGTTAAAGGTCATGCAGAGCTTGGAGGAAAGACTGTTGGTCTAGTTGGACTAGGAGCTATCGGTCATGCAGCGGCGAAGATACTAAGAGCTTACGGTTGTAGACTTCTATATTCAGATGTCGTAAGAGCTGAAGAAGCTTTTGAAAAAGAGTATGAATTAGAATATGTACCAATCGAAACAATCTACGAGCAAGCTGATATCATCTCTTATCACGTTCCTGTACTTCCTGATACAAGAGAAATGGTTAATAAAGACAACATCGCAAAAATGAAAGATGGCGTAATAATCATCAACGTTGCTAGGGGAGAAATAGTAAATAATGAAGATCTAGCTGAAGCGTTAAATTCTGGAAAGATATTTGCAGGACTTGACGTTGTAGCACCAGAACCACCACCAGCTGATCATCCATTATTCCATTTGACAGAAGAAGGTAACGCAAGACTTGTTATCACCCCACACATAGCTGGAACAACTGACGACGCATTTATCAGAATGAGCGAGTGGTCTTTTGAAAACATGAGAAAAGTCATGAACGGCGAAAGACCAAACAACGTAGTAAATGGTCTATAAAAATAATTTTTACGAACATAGTTAGGTAGATTTGCTTATATTAAAGGGCCCCTGCTAATGGGGCCTAAGAAAAGGTGGTAAACTTATGAAAAACAAAAGAACAGTGGACATCATTGTTTGCGGATTTGCACTATTCGCAATATTCTTCGGTGCTGGTAACCTAATATTTCCACCTCACTTAGGTGTAATAGGTGGAAAAAGCTGGGCTGCAGCTATGTTTGGTTTCCTTATGTCAGACCCTGTACTTCCTATACTGGGAGTTATAGTAACTGCTAGAGTAGGAGGAAAGGCAGACGACCTTGGTAAGAGAGTTAGCCATAAATTCTCTAAGTTGCTAGGAGCAGTAGCAATTCTAACAATTGGGCCTTTCTTTGCGGTTCCAAGAACAGGTGCTACTACACACGAAATAGCGACTTCTCAATTAGTTCAAGGTGCACCACAGGCAGCAACATCAGTAGTATTTTTCGGACTTACAATACTACTAGCACTTAATCCAAGCGGAGTTATCGATAAAATTGGTAAATTCCTTACTCCGGCTCTACTAGTTATCCTAACAGTAATTATAATTACATGTATAATAAAGCCAATAGGCCCTATAGTAGAGACTGAACCACAAAAATTCTTCATGATGGGATTCACAGAAGGTTATCAAACAATGGATGCCTTAGGATCACCTCTGATGGCGGGTATAGTTATAACAGACTTGGTTAGAAGAGGATATACAGACGAAGAAGACCAATTTAAGGTTGCCGTTGGAGTTGGTATAGTTGCATTCGTACTACTAGCTTTCGTTTACGGTGGTCTAACATACGTTGGAGCAACAGCAGGAAGCTTCTACAATGCTGATACACCAAGGGTTGAACTTCTAATAGGAACAATATTCCATCTTTTAGGAGAACCAGGAAAAATTATAATGGGTATAGCAGTTGCACTTGCTTGTTTGACAACTTCAGTAGGTCTTACAGCTACTTGTGGTAACTTCTTTGAAGGTATTACAAATGGAAAACTTAAGTACAAACATATAGTAATAGTTTCAGCGATAATTTCTTTCTTCCTATCTCTTAAGGGAGTTGACGGATTGATCGCACTTGCAGTACCTATTCTATCAGCTATTTATCCAGTTATAATAGCACTAATCGTTATGACAATATTTGATAAGCAAATCAAGTACAACCTAACTTATACAGGAGCTGTTATAGGAGCTTTCATAATCGGTCTAATCAATGCTATTAACCTAGCATTTGTTATACCAGGAAACAAAGCACCAGCTACAATAGCTTCACTTGCAGAAAAAATCACTCACTTGCCATTTGCCAAAGTAGGATTTGACTGGTTAGTACCAGCAATAATTTGTTCAGTAGTATTAACTATAATAGCTGCTGCCGGCAAAGTTGGAAAGACTAGAGATGACTATATAGCTTAGATTAAAACTAACTATATAAGAAAAAAACAATGTTAATATTCACCATGCCTCTAATGAATTGTCATTAGGGGCTAAGGTGATACAATAATATACTAAAAACGGAGGTAGTGTAATATGATTTCACAAGATATGGTAAAACTAGGAACAGCTAGATCTGTAATCAGAGACATATTTGAGTTCGGTATGCAAAGGGCTCAAGTGGTTGGAGAGGAAAATGTTCTTGACTTCTCTATAGGTAACCCTTCTGTTCCAGCTCCAAAGGAAGTACAAGACGCTATAAAAGACATAATAGCAGAACTTCCTCCAAAGGCATACCACAGCTACACTAGTTCAGCTGGTGACAACAACACTAGAACAGCTATAGCTGAAAATCTAAATAAGAGATTCGGTACTGATTATACACTTAATAACATATTTATGACTTGTGGAGCAGCAGCATCATTAAACATCTGCTTTAAAGCCATGATAACTGATGAAGCTAATGAAATAATCGTTCAAGCTCCATTCTTCCCTGAGTACAAATTCTTTATAGAAGCTCACGGCGGAAAAATGGTACTTCTTGACCCACCAGAAGATCTTACAATAGATATAGATGCATTAGAAAAAGCTATAACTAAAAAGACTAAGGCCGTACTTCTAAATTCACCTAATAACCCATCAGGAGTTATTTATCCAAAGGAAAACTTAGAAGCAGCTGCAAAAATTATAAAAGCTAAATCTGAAGAATTTGGTCAACCAATATACATTATTTCTGACGAACCATACAGAGAGTTGGTTTACACTGACGAAGAAGTGGCTCATATTCCTAACCTATATGACAATACAGTTATTTGCTACTCATGGTCTAAATCACTTTCTCTTCCAGGAGAAAGAATAGGATATATACTAGTTCCTAATAAGGTTGAAAACTACCAAGAGCTATATGCAGCAGTTGGTGGAGCAGCTAGGATACTAGGATATGTTTGTGCTCCTTCACTATTCCAAAGAGTTATAACTAGATGTATAGATGTACCTGCAGATCTAGAAGTATACAAGAAAAACAGAGATATACTATACAACAACCTAACTAAGATGGGATACAAGGTTGCTAAGCCAGGCGGAGCTTTCTACCTATTTATACAAGCTCCAAACCTAGATGCAGATGAATTCTGTGAAAGAGCTAAAAAATATGATTTATTGATGGTTCCTGGAGCAGGATTCGGAGCAAAAGACTACATGAGATTATCATACTGTGTAGATACTGAAAAGATTGAAAAAGCAGTACCAATATTTGAAAAACTACTTGCTGAATACAAATAAGATATTTGAATTAAATAATATACTGACAGTAAATAAGATGAATCCCTTAGCCTTACGCTAAGGGATTTACTTTTACTTACATAAAATAATAAACTTATTATATTCAGTTTAACGTTATCAAGAAAATAGTATGCTGATAAATCATTGAATTTTTGGTATAATTAGCTAAGGGGAGTTTCCCATTTTTGGAGGTTTATATGAATAAAGAATTACGTACTAATGTCATTTCCAACACATGCATGGGATTTTTGATATTCATATGTGTGATTGGTATTTCGTGGCTATTTTTTGCAAGGAATATAGATCTTGCTAATTCAATTATTTCAATGTTTATGAAGGGGATTATGGACAAGGTTAAGTCACCTGATGATTTGACTTTTTCGCTCATTTTTGTCAATAATGTCAAGGCGTGTATCTTCATTATACTACTCGGAATTATTCCATTTATATTCTATCCTGTAATAGCGTTATTTATAAATGGAGCAGCTATTGGGGCGGTTGGCGCGATATATATGGCATCTACCCCAGATGCTAATTTTTTAAATTTTTCATTAGGTATATTACCACATGGGGTTTTAGAAATTCCTGCTGTTCTAATTAGTTTTGGCTGCGGTTACTTGATATGTATGGAGATAACTAAGAAATTGCTGTCCAAAGGGCATATATCTATTAAGAGGGTTGTTTTTTATGCTTTAAAAACATATGTATTAGTTGTGATTCCTCTATTGTTAGTTGCTGCTTTGATCGAGGCAAATATAACGCCTCTTTTAATTTCGAAATAGGACTGAAATAAATTTAAAAAATATGGATAAGTTTTTTGTGTAAAGGTATAATATAGGTAAGGAAATAAAGTTAATAATAAAGGGGTGTAATAAATGGATAAAGAAAAAGACAATGTAACTGAGGTTGGTTTTGATGAGCAGGAGCCTCAAACAATCACTCTAACAAGTGAGGATGGGGAAGATGTTGAATGTGAAGTATTAGATTTCTTTGAACATAAAGGTGTTGAGTATGCAGTGCTTCTACCTGTTGAACAACCTGAGGAAGAAGAGGGTGAGGTAGTTATACTCAAGGCTGTGATTGAGGAAGATGAAGAGTATCTTGAAGCGGTAGAAGATGTGAAACTGCTAGAAGAGGTTTTTGAAATATTTGTGGATAGGATGGAATCTCAAGTCGATGAATAAAAATCCCGTGCTTGATCTTGGACTCACTATTAGAAATATTAGAAAAGAAAAAGGGTTAAGCCTAGATGAAACTTCTAGGCTTACTTCTGTTAGCAAGGCTATGATAGGTCAGATTGAGAGGGGAGAGTCCAATCCTACGATCTCAACTCTCTGGAAAATATCTACAGGTCTTAAGGTACCACTATCTAGGCTTATAGGAACTTATGAGAAGGTAGAGGAGGTAAACAACATCCTCGATTCTACTCCTGTTGGTGGTTCAAATGACAAGATGAAACTCTATGATGTATTTAGTTTTGATCCTCTGGTTGGTTTCGAGTACTTTTATATTACTATTGAACCGGGTGGTATGTCTAAGTCTCAACCACACAACAGCGGGGCAAAGGAGTATGTTGTTGTAACAGAGGGGACCCTGACATTGGAAGTTCAAGGGGAGAAAAAAATTCTTAAAGCTCCTTCTTCGATATCTTTTACAGCTGATGTTCCCCATACGTATATGAATGAGGGAAAGGCGAGAGTGGTTTTTCAAAATATAGTTAAATATTAAAAATGTAAATGTATTTTCAGATGACACATAGTTAAAAAATGTATTTGTATAATTTTTAGTGTGGGTTTTCCCTTAGTGGGTTTACTCACACTTTTTTTGTAAAAAATGACAAAACTTATAAAAAATCAAAATTTATTATTCAAATTCGAAAAAAGGATAACCAAAAAAATAGCTAAAAATAAGCAAAAAAGGTCGATAAAAAGAGCAAAAAAGAATGATTTGTATGTTATAACATACAAATGTGTGTTATAATCATAGTATAGTTAACAGTTTTAACATATGGCAAAGTTTAAGATGCAATTATTAAAATAAATATTAATTCAAAGGGGAGGGTTATATGCTTACTGATAGAATTGAAAAGGCTAGACAAAATTACATTAATTCAAAGCCTGCCATTTCATATGAGAGGGCTAGGATTTGGACCGAATCACACAAGAGAACAGAGGGAGAAGAAATCGCCATTAGAAGGGCAAAGGCATTTAGAGATGCTTGTAATGAACTTCCGGTAAACATTTTTGATGGTGAGTTAATTGTGGGGGCAATAGGAGAATTTAGAAAGTGCGGAATATTGACACCGGAGTTTTCGTGGACTTGGGTAGATGAGGAAATGGATAACTTCGATAAAAGGGTACAAGATCCGTACGTTATGACGGACGAGCAAAGAGATTACGTTAGGAAGAATATTTTTCCATATTGGAAGGGTAAGTCTTTAGAGGAGGCTTTTCTAGCACAACTACCTGAAAAGACCAAAGTCATCGGTGTTGATACCGGGATAATAGATACGGATTCAAAGTGGAGACAGGCTATAGGAGAGCTTACACCAGACTACCAAGATGTACTTTTTAAAAAAGGTTTTGGAGGAATTATAAAGGAAGCAGAGGAAAGTATAAAGAGTTTGAGCCTGGCTAGGGCAGAAGATGCAAAAAAGATCGAATTCTATAATTCAATTATAATTACTTCAAAGGGTATAATCGAATTTGCCAATAGATATGCAGATAAAGCAGAGGAAATGGCAAATGAATTGGAGATGGATGGAAAAGATTTGGTAAGGGCTTCTGAGCTAAGGAAGATAGCTAAGATTTGCAGGAGGGTACCTGAGTTTTCCCCTGAGACTTTCCACGAGGCGATACAGTTTATATGGTTTGTTCAAGTTGGAGCCATACTGAGCGAAAATCCCCTTGCGTTAAATCCAGGAAGGTTCGATCAGTATATGTATCCTTATTACAAGCATGATATAGATTCTAAAGAGGCGACAGAAGAAGAACTTCAGGAACTTGTAGAATCTTATTGGATAAAACTTTCGGAGTGGGTTTGGACGATTTCTGCCAATACTGCAGATTTTTTTGCCGGATATAATCAATTCCAAAATTTGACAGTTGGAGGAAGGGATAGAGATGGAAAGGACGCTACAAATCCAGTGTCTTTTATGGCTCTAAAGGCTACAGAGGAAGTAAAAACCCATCAACCAGGCCTAAGTGTTAGAATACATCAAAATTGTCCACAGGAGTTTTTATCAGCTGTGACTAAACTAGTTTCCAAAGGTACTGGTTTTCCAGCTATTCACTCAGATAATGGAGGATATCAGATGCTTATAAATGCGGGATACTCTCCTGATGATGCCAGAGATTGGTCTAACTGTGGATGTGTTGTTCCTCACTTTAGAAAAACACATCAGTGGACGTCAGCTGCCAATATAAATTTTACAGCTGCTCTTGAGTTTGCGCTTAATAATGGAGTAAATGTATTATCTGGAACAAAGATGGGCTTGGATGAAAAAGATCCGAGGGAGTTTAAAAATTATAAAGAGGTAAAGGATGCTTTTTATAAGCAATTTGATTATTTAATTGAACAAGCCGTCGTATCTTTGCTACTAGCACAAAAATTACATAAACAACTCGTACCAAGACCGTTTTTATCATCAACTAATGAAGAGTGTCTAAGGAGCGGAAAAGACCTTGTCGATGGAGGGGCGAAGTATAATATAGGTCCAGTGCTAACGGGGATAGGACTGGCTGTAACATCTAACTCTCTTGCGGCAATAAAAAAATTGGTGTTTGAAGAGAAGGTGTGCACTATGGATACGTTGATGTACGCCTTAAAAAATGACTGGGTAGGATATGAAGATTTGAGGGAAAAGGCTCTGGAAGCTCCTAAGTATGGAAATGATATAGACTATGTAGATGATATAGCTAGGGAGATAGCAAACCACTATTACAAGGTCACTCATGAATACAAAGATATAAATGGAAACAGCTTCAATACGGCATTTATGGGCATTTCAAACTATCTTCCAACCGGTAAAGTCATCGCTGCTACACCTTGTGGAAGAAAGGCAAAAGAACCATTGTCAGAGGGAGTATCTCCATTTGCAGGCTCTGATGTAAGCACTCCATTAGATGCTATGAAATCAGCTGCTAAGATTAATCAAGATATACATTCAGGCGGGACTCTTCTTAATCTGAGGCTGTCTGAGGATTTGGTATCCACTAAGAGGGGTCAATCAAACCTAGGTGCTATGATACAGTCATTCTTTGCTCTAGGAGCCTTCCACGTTCAGTTTAATACGATCTCAACTGAAACGCTTAGAAAGGCTCAGAAAAAACCAGAAAACTACAGAGATCTCTTAGTGAGGGTCGCAGGCTACAGCACTCAGTTTGTAAATCTATCTAAATCAATGCAAGAGGCTATAATTGCAAGGACAACTCACGGCAAGTATTAATATGTAAAAAAGAGGGATATTATGAGAAGTGAAAAGATAAAGTTAATAAATGTTCAAAATATGTCCGTCAACGATGGTGATGGCCTTAGAACTAATGTGTTTTTTTACGGATGTCCCTTGAGATGCCGTTGGTGTGCAAATCCAGAGTCTTTTATAGATCCAAATAAAGCAAAGGTAGACATGACGGATGATTATGAGCTTGATGAATTGGTTGATAAGATTGAAAGGCAAGGTATATTTTTTAGGTTCTCTGGAGGTGGTGTTACCTTTAGTGGGGGAGAGCCAACATATAAAAATATAGACGTGGTTTATGAGTTAGCAAAGAAGCTTTACGATGACGGCTATTCGCTAGCTATTGAGACCTCTGGATATTTTGAATATGACAAAACCAAGGATCTATTAGATCTAATGGACACAGTATTCGTAGATATAAAGGTTATGGATGATGATAAACACAGATATTTTACAGGAGTGAGCAATAAAAAAATCCTAGAAAATATAAAAAAGATAGCTAGAACACGTGAATATCTCAATTCCAACCGTGATATTAACATCAATGGTGGTACTAGATACCAGGATGGACTTGATAACGACAGCTCATTAAGTGGAAGTGGTTCAAATAGCCGTGGCGACTTAGTGATTAGGGTTCCGCTTATTGTTGGAGTCAATGAAGATGAAGAAAATATTGAAAGACTTGGAAAATTTCTGGGGGAGATTGGCGATATAAAGCTTGAAATACTTCCATATCACAGATTCGGCTTAGGCAAATACAATAAGCTGGGGCTTGAGCCTCCTAGTGAGGATTTTGATACTCCATCTAATGAGAGAATAGCAGAGGTAGAAGAAAAGTTGAAATCCTATGGAATTGAAATAGTAAGCTATAAGTAGAATAAAGCTAAATAAAGTTAAATAGTAGAATAAAGCTTAAAATATAGTAAAACTAAAGAAAAATAAAACTAAAACAAAATAAAGCTTAATAAAAATACTTTGTAAAATTTACAAATGTATAAACAACTGTCTTGTCAGTAAACACCCCTTATGATATAATAAGTCTAATATATCTAAAGGGGTGATTTTTTTGAGTAATTTAGAAACACTAAAAAAAGACGAGGACGCAGTAATACTAGCCCACTACTATGTGGATGAAGAAATACAAAAGGTTGCCGATCACGTTGGGGACTCATTTTATTTGGCTCAGACAGCACAAAATTTAACTAATAACAAGATAATCATGGCAGGTGTCTATTTTATGGGCGAGAGTGTAAAAATACTAAACCCAGATAAGAAGGTACTTATGGTAGACTCTGAAGCGGGATGTCCAATGGTTGATATGGTGACAGTTGAAAGTATTAAGGAAATGAGAGATAAATACGATGACTTAGCTGTCGTTTGCTATATAAATTCTTCTGCTGAAATAAAGGCTAACTGCGATGTATGTGTAACTTCATCAAATGCCTTAAAAATTGTTGAACAGCTTGAGGAGAAGAATATATTTTTCGTTCCAGATAGAAATCTGGGATCTTTTATTGCAAAAAATGTAAAGGATAAAAATATTATTTTAAATGACGGATGTTGTCCAGTACACGATAAGGTCAGGGCAGAGGATGTCAAGAAACTAAAGGAAATGCATAAAAATGCCAAGGTAATGGTACATCCTGAGTGCAGACCTGAAGTCATCGCTTTGGCTGATTACGTAGGATCTACAAAGGGGATAATCCTAGAATCAGGAAAAGGCGGAGATGAATTTATAATAGTTACAGAAGTGGGGATATCAGCGAAATTAAAGGAATTATATCCAGACAAGAAGTTTTATTTCGTAGAGGATTTCATTTGTGAGGACATGAAACTACTAAATATGGATAAATTGATAGATGTTATCAAAAATGATAAAAATGAAGTTTTTGTAGATGAAGAAATTGCAAAAAAAGCGCTTAAACCACTTGAAAGAATGTTGATTATGGGGGCGAACTAGAAATGAAAATAATAAGCACAGATGTTGTAATCGTTGGGTCAGGTGTTGCAGGACTAAGTGCAGCTCTCAGCTTTCCAGACGATATGGACGTTTTACTTATTACAAAAAAAGAACTTGAAGACAGCAACTCATACCTAGCTCAAGGTGGGATATCTATAAGGCGGGGGCCAAATGATAGAAAAAACTTTATAGAGGACACTTTGAAAGCTGGTCATTACAAAAATTCTTTAAAGGCAGTGGAAATTATGGTCGATGAATCGGAGTCAGCCCTTGAATTTTTGATAGATATGGGAGTAAATTTTACTAGAAAAAACGGTGAGATTGCGTACACAAAAGAAGGAGGGCACGATAAATTCAGAATAGCCTACAGCGAAGACGTAACGGGGAAGGCTATAATGGATGGGTTGATAGCTCGTGTAAAGGAAAAGAAAAACATTAAAATTATTACTAACTGTGAGATGAATGACCTGATTGTCGATGGTGATCACTGTGTCGGAATATATGCAAAACCTAGTGAAGTCAATGAATCAAATGGAACAATCGAGGGAAATGAAATCATCGAAGCAAGCGAAGGAATAAATATTAGAAAAGAAACTGAGGTTACTGAAAAAGCTAAAAATAACGAGGGCCTTGATTTAGGATTTTTGATCTTGGCAAAGGATACGGTTTTAGCTACTGGAGGTATCGGAGGTATATATTCAAACAGCACAAACTTCCCTCATATAAGGGGAGATGGTGTAGCACTTGCTATAAAACACGGTATTAAATTAAAGGACATATCCTATGTACAGATACACCCAACCAGCCTATATGAAAATAAAAAGGGCAGGAGGTTTTTGATATCTGAATCAGTAAGAGGTGAGGGGGCAGTTTTGCTAAATCACAGGGGGCTTAGATTTACAGACGAGCTTAAACCTAGAGATATTGTGAGTAAGGCAATATACGAAGAGATGAAAAAAGACGATGCCGATCATGAATATTTAAATATGAGGACTATAGATCTAGATATAGGTGAGAGATTTCCAAATATTTGCAAATACCTCTCTCAGATAGGTATAGATCCAATGGTAGATAATGTTCCGGTAGTTCCAGCTCAGCATTACACAATGGGTGGAATTGAGGTAGACACATTTGGATGCACGAGTATGAAGGGCCTTTATGCTATTGGAGAGGCTTCCTGTACGGGTGTTCATGGTCAAAATAGGCTAGCGAGCAACTCTCTTTTAGAAAGTGTTGTATTCGGTCGCAGGGCGGCAAAGAGTATAGCAGATGAACACTTATTGGAGAAAAAAATTGCAAAGAAAAATAATGAAAAAAGTGTTGATGATAAGAATAATGAGATAAATTACGAAAAGAAAAATCACATTATCAAAAAAAATACGGGAAAATCAAAAAAAATCGAGGTCGATTCATATAAATTTGACGAATTAATGAGTTTTGATGAAATACGCGAGATGATTAATAGTAAAATTTTAGAAGACAGACAAGAAAAAGAATATCAAAATAACGAGTATCAAAACAAGGTAGGTTTTGTGGCTAAGGGGTGATTTGAAAGACATGGATCAAAAAAGAGACGGGCAAAAAGACGGACGTGATAAACCGGTAGCGCTTAGAAATTTTCAGATAGATGACGCACTTATCTCAGCACTAAAAGAAGATGTTAATTACGAAGACATAACGACAAACTGCATTTACAGAGAGGATAGGCTTGCCAAGGTTAGCTTAATTTCAAAAGGCGAGGGAATACTTGCCGGCATTGGCGTTTTTAAGAGGGTTTTTGAGCTGATAGACCCAAGTGTTAAGTTTACTGATTACAAACAAGAGGGCGATAGAGTTGAGAAAAAGGACCTCGTTTTAGAAGTGGAGGCAAATATTTCAACTCTACTCACTGGTGAGAGGGTAGCTCTCAACTACTTACAAAGGATGAGTGGGATTGCAACCAATGCCGACAGATTTGTAAGGGCGCTTGGAGATCCAAACATATCTGTAATGGACACTCGTAAAACGACTCCAAATATGAGGATTTTTGAAAAATACGCCGCTAAAGTCGGTGGAGCTCAAAATCATAGGTACAACCTATCTGACGGAATCCTATTGAAAGACAACCATATAGATGCAGCCGGATCTGTAAAGAATGCTATAGAATTGGCTAAGGACTACTCAAAATATGTAAAAAAGATAGAAGTAGAGGTTGAGACAATTGAAAGGGTAAAGGAAGCAGTAGAAGCGGGGGCAGATATTATTATGTTAGATAATATGAGTATTGACATGATTGTAGAGGCTTCTGATATAATAGATAAGAGGGCTGTGATAGAATGTTCGGGAAATATTAGCCTAGACAATATAGAAAAATACAGGGGATTAAAAATAGACTATATATCAAGTGGCGCAATGCTTTATAATGCTGAAGTACTTGATCTGTCTATGAAAAATCTCAGATATATAGATTGATCTATTCGTAGGGAATTGAGGTGGTAAGGTGATTGAAACTGATGAGAGAAGAAAAAAAATTGTCCAAGTCTTAAAAGGATCTAAGACTGCTATAAATGGAACAAAATTAGCTGAGATATTTGACGTATCTAGGCAGGTCATCGTCCAAGATATCGCCATTCTCAAGGCAGAAAATAATGAAATAATTTCAACTAACAGAGGATATAAAATACTTTTTTCCGATGAAGTATCAAGGGAGATAAAAGTCAGTCACGACGACAAAGACATCGAGACTGAGTTAAATGCAGCAGTCGATCTCGGAGCTGAAGTTAGAAATGTTTTTATATGGCATAGAGCATACGGAAAGATCGTCGTTCCGCTTGAAATCAAATCTAGAAAAGACACTAAAAGGCTTATTGAGGAAATTGAATCCGGTATCAGCAGACCTCTAAAGGGACTTACAGGAGGATATCACTATCATACGGTCGTTGCAGAAAGCGAAGAAGTTTTAGATGAAGTAGAAGATGCTTGGAGAGAACTTGGATTTTTGAGCAAATAAAAATTGCCCCCGGGGTTTAAATCCCGGGGATTTTATTATTTTTTATACGAATACCAACGATTTTGACAGGTTTTCAATACTGTAAATCCATAGTATTTCTTACCTTCTCTCTCGATGTTCTCTTGAAGATAGTCTCTAAGTTTCCATACGTCCACAGGTGTGGCAACCCTTGCCTTACAGAGGTTTATGGCATCCTCAAGTTGATCTCTAGAAAAATCAAGGTCTTCCATAACTTTTTCCTCCTTGTAGCCGAGGGAATCGAAGTTTTCTCTAAGTTCTCTTCTAGTAATTTCTTTTTCTTTTGCGGTTAGCATTAAATCACCTCTTTTTCTAGTTTGAATATACCATAATTATTATAATTTGTAACATTAATTTTCCTGAAAAACAAAAAAATCGCCGTATACGGCTTATAAATATTTGCGAGTATTTATAAAAAACAAAAAAATCGGCGTATACGGCTCGCATA
>JASBZE010000018.1 GCA_029983575.1 Peptostreptococcaceae bacterium | reverse complement strand
GCCGCATAAAATATTAGTTGATTATATTGTCATCAACGTTATTTGACATAGAACCTTAATTTAAAACTTTGTTATACTTAAATAGTATTAAATTTTAGAAAAAATTTGAGGGGATTGATGTGATGTTATTGTTAAGATGGCTGATAGCTTTTGCCGTAGCTTATTTCTTAGGTAAGATTCTATCAAAGTTTAGGCTTCCATCCCTACTTGGATGGCTTATAGCTGGAATGATTATGGGACCGTACGCTCTAGGAATTATGAATGAGGAGCTACTAGGTAGGCGTTGGTACGAACTTATACAAAAATTTATGGAATGTTCAGTTGGATTTATGATAGGGACTGAGCTTTTATTGAAAAAGCTAAAAAAATCAGGTAAGGCTCTGATTGGAACCACGCTGTTTCAATCCCTCGGTACCTTTGTATTCGTAACTGCAGTGTTTGCTACTGTATTTTCTTTTCTCGGTATAGATTTGTATCTGGCTTTTGTATTTGGTGGTATTGCCCTAGCGACTGCACCAGCTCCTGCGCTCTCAATTGTTCAGGAGTTTAAGACTAAGGGTCCAGTAACAGATACCTTGATTCCAATGGCTGCCCTAGATGATGTCGTAGCAGTAGTTGTGTTTTTTACGACTATTTCTCTAATAGCTACACATGGTAGTGGAGGGGACGTTAGTTTTATTATTGTTCCCGTAATTATTTTTATGCCTATAATTATCGGAGCTATAACTGGTTTTATAGCAAGCCATCTGCTGAGAAGGGCAGAGTCAAATAAATCGATAATTATAATTTTGCTGTGTTTTGTAGCCATTACTACGATTATAGGGGTAAAGTTCAACGAGGAAGTATTGTCCAGACCGCTTTTAAACTTTATGTTGATGGGAATGGCTTTTTCGGCTATGTTTACAAATATGCTTGATTCTGAAAAATTAGGGAGGCTCAACAAATGTTTTAGACCGATATTATTCGTATCGATAATGGGTGCGATTATAAACTTAGGCGTGCCGCTAAACTACCACGCGATATTTGGAGCAGGTATTTTTACAGCCGTATATATATTGTCTAGGGCTTTTGGAAAGTACTTCGGTGCGAAAATAGGTGCCAAGGTGTGTAAGATGCCGGAAGCTGTGCATAAGTACTTGGGATTTACTCTACTGCCTCACTCTGGAGTCTCACTAGTTTTTACTGGTATATCCGTATCGATAATATCTAAATTCTCACCGGATAATGCGGTTATTATTCAAGGTACAATTGCCGCAGCAGCAATTATAAATGAGATAATCGCCGTTATAATCGCTAAGAAGGGATTTGAGTGGGCTGGCGAGATGGGAAAAGAATCCATCTAATAGGTTTAGCCCGAATAGAAATAATTAAAGAATCCAGCAATTAAGATTAGATAATCTTGTAAATAATTAACCAAATAATTAAAGAATGACAAAATTATTAAAAATATTTGAGAAATTACTTGTATAGACAAGTTAATATTTAGGAAATATACACAATCCGCCTAGTTTTACGATATAATATAACTAGGCGGTTTTTTTTAAATTAAAATGTAAAACCGAATCAAATACCTAATTTAGGATTTTTAAAGAGGTGAATTATGAAGATAAGTATTGATGCAATGGGCGGCGATAATGCGCCTAAGGTTGTAATAGATGGATGTGTTCAAGCTGTTAAAGAATACGGGGTAAACCTAGTTCTAGCTGGGCCTAGGGAAACGATAGAAAAAGAGCTTGAAGGATATGATTTTGACAGAAGTAAAATAGAGATAATAGATGCTCAAGATGTGATTACAAATGAAGACAAACCAGTAAAGGCTATAAAGAGAAAAAAAGAATCTTCAATGGTCAAGGCTATTGAAGCTGTAAAAAACGGAGATGCTCAGGCTGTTGTTTCTGCCGGAAATACAGGTGCTCTCCTCGCTGGGGGTACGCTATTGGTAGGTAGGATACCTGGAGTAAAAAGACCTTGTCTTTGTCCTGGAATACCTAATAGAACCGGCGGACTAACTATAATATCTGATGGAGGAGCAAATTCAGATTGTAGACCAGAATACCTACTCCAGTTCGGAAAGATGGGAAGTATATACTCAAGGGATGTACTGGGGTTGAGTAACCCAAGGGTAGCCTTAATAAGCAATGGAGCTGAAGATGAGAAGGGAAATGCACTAACAGTTGAATCCCACAAGTTACTAAGAGCGGAAGAAAGCATTAACTTTACCGGAAATATAGAGGGTAGGGAGGTACTAGATGGAACTACCGATGTAATAGTTTGCGATGGATTTACGGGAAATGTGATTTTGAAAACTTGTGAGGGAGTAGCTATGACTGTTATGAAGCTTATTAAAGAGGGTATAATGTCCTCAACTAAATCTAAGATCGGCGGAATGCTGATAAAAGATAGTCTAAGCGGATTAAAAAGCAGGTTTGATTATACTGAATACGGCGGTGCTCCACTTTTAGGAGTAAAAGGCGGGGTAATAAAAGCCCACGGAAGCTCAGATGCAAAGGCAATAAAAAATGCCATCAGACAGGCTAAACTCTTTATTGAAAATGATGTGCTAGAGCATATCACAGAATCCATTGCAAAGGAAAAAGAGTTAGATGCAGAGTAGAATAAATAGATAATACGAACAGTAAAAAATAGAGAATATAAAAACAGTAAAAAACAGAGAATATAAAAACAGTAAAAAACAGAGAATATAAAAAAATGAAATATCTTAGATCAGGGGGGTTATTATGGACTCGATTAAGCATTCTGAAGATAAAATGAAATACCTAAAAATTTTAGCCAGACAATATCCGTCTGTTTCAAAGGCAGCTACTGAAATTATAAACCTAGAGGCAATTTTAAATTTACCAAAGGGAACAGAGCACTTTATTACAGATATTCATGGAGAGCACGAGCCGTTTCTACACGTTCTAAAAAATGGTTCGGGTGCTGTAAAGAGAAAGATAAATGAGCTTTTTGACAATAGTTTGAGAGATAGCGAAAAACAGACGCTAGCGACCTTGGTTTATTATCCCGAGAGAAAACTCGAACTCATATCTAAAGAAGAAGAGGATTTGGAGGATTTCTACAGGATTAGCATATATAGACTAGTTGAGCTTTGCAAATATTGTTCATCTAAGTACACCAGGTCAAAGGTCAGAAAACTTCTGCCAGAGGATTTTTCTTATATTATCGAAGAATTGATGCACGAACACAGAAAGAGCGAGCATAAGGAAGAATATTACAAGTCAATAGTAGAGACTATTATAGATTTGGGTAGGGCTAAGGAATTTATAATTGCTGTTTCAAACCTAATTCAAAAGCTAGTCGTCGACAAACTTCACATCATCGGAGATATATATGACAGGGGTCCTAGGCCTGACATAATTTTAGATAGGTTGATAGATCACCACAGCGTCGACATACAGTGGGGAAATCACGATATTCTTTGGATGGGTGCAGCATCAGGGGAAAAGACCTGTATAGCAAATGCAGTTAGGATATCTACTAGATACTCCAATTTGGATATAATCGAGGATATCTACGGAATAAACCTACTTCCTCTAGCTACCTTTGCCCTACACAACTATCATGACGACCCTTGTGATGAGTTTATGCCTAAGGTAACGGAAGACGTACCGACTACTGAAATAAGCCTTATAGCTAAGATGCACAAGGCGATAAGTATCATACAATTTAAACTTGAGGGTCAGATAATTGAAAGAAGGCCAGAGTTTGAAATGGACCACAGGTTAGTATTAAATCACATAGACTATGATAGGGGAGTTTTTGAAAAAGATGGGGTAGAATATGAGTTATTAGATAAAAACTTTCCTACAATAGATCCGAAAGACCCATATAAACTGACTGAGGAAGAGGAGATAGTGATTGATAGATTAGCAGACTCATTTAGGGGTTCAGATAAGCTTCAAAAGCACGTAAAATTTTTATTTGCTAAGGGAAGCGTCTATTTAAAGGCAAATTCAAACCTTTTGATTCACGGTTGTGTGCCGCTAAATGGAGATGGAAGCCTAATGTCAATGGAAATCGGCGGAGAGAAATACTCTGGAAGAAGGCTGATGGATAGGATGGAAGCTATGGCGAGAGTTGGTTTTGCCGGAGAGAACAGACAGGATCCAGAAAAACTCAGGGGTATGGATATGATGTGGTATATGTGGACAGGTAAGTGTTCATCCCTCTTTGGAAAGGATAATATGACAACCTTTGAAAGGTATTTTATAAGCGACAAGAAAACTCACAAGGAAAATATGAATCCATACTATACCTTGAGAGAGGACATGGATATTTGTAAGAGTATATTCGATGAGTTTGACTTGGATTTTGAAGAGGGTCATATAATTAATGGACACGTTCCAGTAAAGAGCAAAAGTGGAGAGAGTCCAATAAAGGCCGGCGGTAAAATACTTACGATAGACGGGGGATTCTCTAGAGCTTATCAAGGGAAGACTGGAATCGCAGGATACACGCTCATATATAACTCAAGGACGCTTCAGCTCGTTTCACATGAACCTTTTACATCTGCTGAGGATGCCGTTATAAATGAGAGGGACATACTTTCTACTACAGTATTGGTTGAACATAAGACTCAAAGAAAGCAGATAAAGGATACAGAAGAAGGAAAGATGCTCCAAGAAGAGGTAGATGAGCTAAAAGAACTTTTATATGCCTATAGAAAGGGTTGGATAAAAGTAAAAGGACAGTAATATCAACATAATAATTGTCGAAACTGTTGTATAAATTATTGAGATTTGGTATTATATTGATATAAACAATCGTGGTGTAACATGAGTTTGCGCCACCTTAGATATGGAGGAACATATGAAGAATACAGATTTTGGACAGGTAAAAATTTCTAACGACGTCGTTTCGACTATTGCCTCTCTAGCAGCTCTTGAAGTTGATGGAGCGGAGAAGGCAAATAAGTTTGCAGATAAGATTTTTGGAAACAATGGCGTCAAAGTAACTATAGAAGAGGACAATGTGATTGTAGACGTTGTAGTAAATGTAAGGTTTGGTAATTCCATACCTAAGGTTTGCGAAGAGATTCAAGAGAATGTGATCAACACAATAGAGACTATGACAGGATTGGTAGTGTCTACCGTAAATGTACACGTTCAGGGCATTAGCCTTAAAAAAGATAAAGAAGATCAAAAAAGATAGATTAAGGGCTGACTCTAAAGTCCAACTAATGGCTTTTCTTTGGCTTGTCGTCGGTGGCATCAAGGAAGTGATAAGTCGCTTTTGAGTCAGCTTTTTTTGTGCTTTTCGTTTTGACAAAGAGAACCGAAAAATGAGAGGATTTTAAAACAAACGAAAAAAAGAGAATAAAAAAAGAATAAAAAAGTGTTCTATTTGTTATTGGAATTTAGGATTGTAATTTAGGATTGAAATTTAGGATAAAAAAGAGCATTAAAAGATAATCAGAAAAATAGAAAGGGTGATTGGATGAGCAAGATGCACGAGATGCACGCCAAAAGGATTATCACCAGGGAAATCATAATGAAGCTGATGTTTCAATCTAACTCAGTGACAGAGGAAGAGGTAAAAGAGGTTGAGACTGATAAGAGGACCTTGGTTTACGATAGAATAAAAAGCATATTTGACGAGATAGACTTTTACGTAGAAAACAATATAGATTATCTTGAGGAAAAAAGTGTAGAGATGACGGGCAAAAAATTAGATGATTATGTCGATAGAGATTACGCCCTAAAATTATGCGATGCACTTAAGGATAATATCGAAAAAATAGATGAGATGATAGAGAAAAATTTAAGAAATTGGACTATTGATAGGATTTCATATGTAGATGTTTCGATTTTGAGAGTTGCAGTAGCGGAATTGGTGTATATGGATGAAATTCCAGATGCAGTAGCGATAAATGAGGCAGTAAAACTTGGTGCTACTTATGGAGGAGAAAAATCAAAGACTTTTATTAACGGGGTTCTCGGAAGTATAGTCGACAAGAGTAACTAATAGTAGGTAGGGGATTATGAGGATAAAAAATATCAGTGTAAGTGAATTAAATTCATATATCAGGCGACAGATGGACAATGATCCCCTCCTTGGAAACGTGAGGGTGGTAGGAGAGGTATCAAACTTCAAAAGACATTCTAGCGGGCATGTATACCTGAGTTTAAAAGACGACGACTCGAAGATCAGAGCGGTAATTTTTTCTAGATATTTTGACAAGAGCCTTGGTATCAAAGAGGGATCTAAAATAATCGCGACAGGAGAGGTATCTGTGTTTGAAAGGGATGGATCCTACCAACTCTACATAAAAAAAGTCGAGCTTGAAGGTGAGGGAGAACTCTATAGAAGGTATAACGAACTTAAAATCAAACTCGATAAACTTGGAATTTTTAGCTCAGCACATAAAAAGCCTATACCGAAGTTTCCAAAGGCCATAGGTGTAGTGACGTCAGATACTGGAGCTGTCATAAGGGATATAATAAACGTGATAACCAGAAGATATCCAAAGATAAAAATAATCCTCTACCCGTCACTCGTTCAAGGACCGGGCTGTGCAGAGGGTATAATGAGCGGGATAGAATATTTCAACGCAAATAATAATGTCGATACCATTATCATAGGTCGTGGAGGAGGATCTTTTGAGGAGTTAAATGGTTTTAACGATGAGAGACTGGCCTATAAGATCTATGATTCAATAATACCTGTAATTTCAGCTGTTGGCCACGAAACTGACTTTACTATAGCGGATTTTGTGGCGGATATGAGGGCACCTACACCATCTGCAGCCGCTGAATTAGCGACGCCCTCACTAGTTGAGATACTTATGGATTTAAAAAATATAGATAAAAGACTAAGCCGCTTTATAAACTCAGTTACAGATGTGAACAAGGAAAGGCTGAGGACGATTTTTGAAAAGATAATTTCCAGGATAGAAAATTATGTATTGAGGGATAGTTCCTTAGAGTTAGATAGAACATTTGATCAGATGGAAATGTATATGAAGGAACTAATTCGAGAAAATTCTCTGAATTTGAACGAAAAACTTGATAGACTGGATTATCTTATGGAAAATAATATAAAAGAGAGGATACACGAGCTTGAAAAACTCGGCTCGAAACTAGGAGCTTTAAATCCTCTTTCTACCTTGGACAGGGGATTTGGTATAGTTGAAAAAGATGGAAGACTTGTAAAATCTGTCCTAGATGTTGATATTGACGATGAGCTAACTGTCGATATGAAAGACGGACGGCTAAATATGAAGGTACTTGATGTGAAAGAGAGGTCAATCGATGGCGGAAAACTTAGAAAAAATTAGCTATGAAGATACTTACAACGAGCTTGTAAATATTCTAGGCAAGCTTGAGAATGAAAGCCCAGGGCTTGATGAATCACTTGAGCTATATCAGAGGGGAATTGAGCTATACAGAAAGTGTAACGCCCTACTAGAGGAGGCTCAGCTTAAGATAACAAAGATAAGCGCCGATGGAGAGGTCGACTTTGACATCGAGACGGAAGATTCATCAGCAAAGGATGGTGAGAGCATTGAGTAATAGTAAAATCGACAAAGAAATAAAAGACAACAATGACGATATTAAGACAAACTTTAAAGATGAGCTTAAAAAAAGAACTAATATAGTTACAGAATATATAAAAAGTTTTATGCCAAAAGAGGAGGGCTACCAAAAAACTCTTTTTGAAGCGATGAACTACAGCCTAGATGCTGGTGGCAAGAGGTTGAGACCGGTTTTAGTGTACGAATTCTCTAGGGTATTTGGAAAATCACTGGACGTGGCACCTTTTTGTGCTGCGATAGAGATGATCCACACATATTCATTGATTCACGACGATTTGCCTGCACTAGACAATGACGATTTAAGGCGTTCACGACCTACAAATCACAAGGTATTTGGAGAAGCGATGGCGATTTTGGCGGGAGATGGACTACTAAACCACGCCCACGAGATAATGCTAAACTCTTGTCTAGACGGAGATATTAAAAAGATAAAGGCAGCTCATGCGATAAGTTCGGGAGCTGGAATATATGGAATGATAGGCGGTCAGGTCGTAGATGTCGAATCGGAAGGCAAAAAAATCGACATTGATAAGCTAAACTTCATACATAACTACAAGACTGCTGCTATGATAGTAGGTTCATGTTTGGCGGGAGCTTATCTCGGTGGAGCTGGAGAAGAAGATATTAAAAAAGTCAAGGATTATGCCCTATCTATAGGACTCGCTTTTCAAATAGAGGACGACATACTAGACATTATCGGGGATGAAAAGAAACTTGGCAAAAAAATAGGTTCTGATATAGCCAATGAAAAGGCAACTTATCCATCTCTACTCGGAATGCAAGAGAGCGTAAAAATAGCGAGAGAATTAGTCGAAAAGGCTAAAAAAGCAATCCTAGACTTAGATATTGACGGAAGTTTTTTGATAGATCTAGCAGACTATATAGTTTCTAGGGATCATTAGGAGGGGTTATGTTTTTTGAACAAATAGGCATGAATAAGGTACTTTGGTTCAGTATTCTTTCATGCATCCTCGCACAGGCGATAAAAATATTCACCTCGGGGGATAAGAGAATAGATTTTAGGAGGGCTGTCAGCTCTGGTGGAATGCCCAGTTCTCACAGCTCGTTTGTAACCTGCCTAGCGACCATGGTAGGTATAAAAAATGGATTTGATTCAGATATATTTGCGGCGACCTTGGTTTTTGCACTTATAATAATGTACGATGCCGCGGGTGTTAGACTTGCTGTTGGAAGACAGGCGGCAATACTAAATCAAATCGTGTTAGACCTTCAAAATAAGAAGCAAATCGAACAAAAAAAGCTAAAGGAATTAGTTGGGCATACTCCTAAACAGGTAATAGTAGGCGCGATAATGGGAATATTGATAGGAATATTTGCGGCTCGTTAGACTTAGGATTTTGTCAGTCTAATATTTGTTTAGAATTTTGTCGGAGTCTATTATTAGAGAATAGACTTGCTACTAAAATACGTTTGATTTAATGTAATAAGGTAATAAAAGTGAGGTTAATATGAAAAAAAGGATAGACTTACTCTTGGTAGAACAAGGGTATTTTGATAGTAGGGAAAAGGCTAGAAGGGCAATAATGGCTGGTGAGGTCTTGGTTGATGAAGTAGTAATCGACAAGGCAGGAACAGCAGTCGACATCGCAAAGACGATCAGGGTAAAAAGCGATCCACTTCCTTATGTAAGTAGGGGAGGACTAAAATTAGAAAAAGCCATGAAGTCTTTTCCAATTGATTTAGACGGGAAAATTTGCATGGACATAGGTGCATCAACTGGGGGATTCACTGACTGCATGCTACAAAATGGGGCGTCTAAAGTATATTCAATTGACGTAGGATATGGTCAACTAGCTTGTAAACTTAGAAACGATCCGAGGGTAGTGTGTATGGAGAGGACTAATATCAGAAAGGTAGAACCTGGAGATTTAGAAGAGAGAGCAGAATTTGCATCAATTGACGTAAGTTTTATATCACTCAAGTTAGTCCTACCAGTAGCTTACAAATTACTTACAGAAGAAGGAGAAATAGTAGCACTTATAAAACCGCAGTTTGAGGCGGGAAGGGAGAAAGTAGGCAAAAAAGGAGTAGTCAGAGATAAAAACGTGCATATTGAAGTAATAGAGAATATTTGCTCAATAAGCAGGGATTTAGACTATTATATAAATGGAATAGATTTTTCTCCAATAAAAGGACCAGAAGGAAATATAGAATACCTAATATATTTAAGCAAGAAAGAAAAAGAGACTTCTTATGATCCTAGTCATGAGGAGATAGAAGAACTCGTAGAAAGATCTCACGAGGATTCAAAATAAAAAGCGGGGTAGATGTATGATTACAGAATTGTATATGGAAAACTGTGCCCTAGTGGATCAGCTTACATATTATCCGAAAAAAGGACTAAATATAATAACAGGTGAAACAGGCTCTGGAAAGTCAATAATTCTAGAGTCTATTAGACTTTGTATGGGAGGAAAGTACGACAGCACATTTCTTAGAAAAGGAAGCAAAAAAGGAAGTGCTGAGATAACCATTACAGATATATCGCCGGAAATACTTACGGAGCTAAAAAAGTTTGGGCTTTTTGACGAAGAAGAAATCGCTAATGTAGAAAATGACATAGATATTGCCGATGAAAAAAATAATTCTATAAAAAAAAGAGAGGTCGATAAAGAAAAGAGCTTAGACCAAGCAGAAAGTGACTCATCAAAAACACTGATAGTAAATAGAACATTTTTTCAAGATGGAAAGAGCACTGCTAGAGTAAATGGCAGGGGTTTTCTAATAAGCGAACTCAAGAAAATGATGTCTTTATTTATTGATATGCATGCACAAAATCAAAACCAAAGTCTATATGATAAGGATACGCACATAGAAGTCTTAGATAGCTTTGGAAAAGAAACAATTGATGAAGATATCCATAAATACAAAGATTCGTATAACAAACTCGTCAGTTCAAACTCTGAGCTAAAAAGACTCAGGGGAAATAAAAATCAAAGGGAACTTGAGAGGGAAATTGACCTACTTAGGTTTCAGATAACAGAAATCGATGGGGCTAACCTATCAGAAGAAGAATACGATGAACTGATATTTCTTAGGGATAGATACAGAAACTCAGAGAAAATATTCGAGTCACTATCAAAGGCTTTTTTCGAGCTTAAAGATGATGAGGGAAATGTCGAGGATAGACTTGGAAATGCAGTGAGTGAGCTAGACTCTGCCAGCCGTTACGATAGCGAAGTCAATGATGTCAAAAACGAGGTCGAAGAAGTTTACTACACATTGCAAGAATCTATATCAAAGGTAAGAAATATAAGGGATTCACTTGATTTTGAACCGTCAGAACTTGAAAGAATCGAAGAGCGGGTAGACGAGATAAATAATCTGAGGAGAAAATACGGAGATAATATTGCAGAGATATTTGAGTACAGAGAGAAGATAGCAAAAAGGGTAGAAGAAATAGAAAACCTAGATAAACTCACCAAAGAACTCAGAGATAGAATAGAAAAAGAAAAGAAGATAGCCCTAGAAGACGGAGAAAAATTAAGGGAAAAAAGAAAAGAAATTGCAAAGAATTTTGAGGGTAGAATAATAGATGAACTAGCGAGTCTAGATATAAAAAACGTACAATTTATGACAAAATTCGAAGAGAAATCCATGGATGAAAAAGGGATAGACGACGTTGAGTTTTTCATATCATTTAACCTAGGAGAAGACATCAAACCGTTAAATAAGGTCGCTTCAGGAGGAGAAATGTCTAGATTTATGCTTGCACTAAAGTCAATACTATCGACAAATGAGGGTCAGTCGACCTTGGTTTTTGATGAGATCGATACGGGGATAAGCGGACTTGCAGCTCAAGCTGTAGCTGATAAACTTGAAAAACTCGGAAGCGAAAAACAAATAATATGCGTAACGCACCTACCACAAATAGCTACAGTCGGGCGGGCACACTACAAAGTGTACAAGGAATCTGACTCTGAGAGGACGTACACCAGAATAGAAGAACTTGTTGGAGATGAAAGACAGGTAGAAGTTGCTAGGCTTATCTCTGGGGAAGTAACGGAAAAAGGAATACAAAATGCTCAGGAGATGTTAAGTAGATAGTTGTAAATTGGCTGGAGATGTTAAGTAGATAGTTAGAAATTGGCTTGTGTAATAGGGTTATGCCAAATACTGGAATGGAATCACGCCAAATACTGGAATGAAAACATGCCAAATACTGGAATAAAAATCTGTCAAATACTGGAATGAAAACTTGCCAAACACTGGAATAAATGATAAAATACATTAAAAGTATTTGTATCGGAGGAAAAAAATGAAAGGATATTTACCTAGAATTGTAGACAAATTATTGGAAGAAAGATTAAATGCGAAAGGTGCAATTCTAATCGAGGGACCTAAATGGTGTGGAAAGACAACAACAGCTAAACAAATTGCAAAAAGTTTTATTTCAATTGACAGACCAGATATGACTAAACAATATCAACAATTAGCAGAAATTTCACCTAGTGTTTTACTAGAGGGCGAAGTTCCTAGACTTATTGATGAATGGCAAATTGCTCCTAATCTATGGAATGCAGTGCGATATGAGGTTGATAACAGGGATGAATTTGGGCAATTCATACTAACTGGTTCAGCAGTACCCAATGAATTTGATGAAACTATGCATACAGGAACAGGAAGAATATCAAGACTTTTGATGAGACCAATGAGTTTATATGAATCAAAGGATTCAAGAGGTAAAGTCTCTCTTAAAGATTTATTTGAAGGTAAGGATATATCAGATATAGATGAAACCACCTTAAGAGAAATAGCCTTTCTGATATGCAGGGGAGGATGGCCAAAGTCAATTGGTATAGATGAAAAACCAGCTTTATTTCAAGCGGTTGATTATTTTGATGCAGTCGTTTCTACAGATATAAGTAGGGTAGATTCTGTTAAAAGAGACAAAGAAAAAGCAAAGAGATTACTTAAGTCTTACGCAAGACATGTTGGAGGCCAAAGTTCATTAGAAACAATCAGAAAAGATGTGTTATCTAATAGTGCAGATACATTTGACCAAGGAACCTTATATTCATATATTGATGCCTTAAAAAAAATATTTGTATTAGAGGACTCTCCTGCTTGGAATCCTAATTTGCGTTCAAAGACTTCTATACGTACAACAGACACTAGATATTTTTCGGATCCATCCATCGCAACAGCAGCATTAGGTATAGGACCCGAAGACTTGTTGAAAGATTTAAATACGATGGGATTTTTATTTGAAAATTTATGTATCCGTGATTTAAGAATTTACACTGATTATTTGGATGGTACGGTATATCATTATAGGGATAGGAATAATTTAGAGTGTGATGCAGTTATTCATTTAAGAAATGGATCCTATGGTCTTATTGAGATTAAATTAGGTGGAGATAAATTGATAGAAGAAGGTGTTCAAACTTTAAAAACTCTTGAATCAACGATAAATACAAAAGAGATGTCAAAACCGTCATTTATGGCAGTTCTATGTGCTAAAGCTCCATATGCTTATAAAAGGAGTGATGGGGTTTATATTATTCCCATTACTAGTTTAAAACCATAAATTACAGTGCACTAGATAATAGAACTTCGTGAACTATAAATAAATTTTTTATTAATTATATGGTTGAAATTTAATTTATATAATGGCATTGATAGAAAACTACCTTAGGGATTTAAATTTTTTTAAACGATAGATTTTATACAGATTGACAGGTCGTATAATATAAGCGTTGCTGAGAAAAATCTGAAAGGAGAATACAATGAGTGATATTAAAAAAGATAAGATAGAGGCAAAGGGATTATCTATAAGGGTATATACTGAGGATTTTAAAAATGACTATATAAGTCTCACAGATATTGCGAGATATAAAAATCAATATGAGCCAAAAGATGTAGTGAAAAATTGGTTAAGAGTAAGGGATACCATTGAATTTCTTGGATTATGGGAAACAATTAATAATCCTAATTTTAAAGGGGTCGAATTCGACGCCTTTAAAAATGAAGCAGGTAGTAATGCATTTACTTTATCCCCTCAAAGATGGATAAATTCTACAAATGCAATAGGTATAATATCTAAATCTGGTAGAGGTGGAGGTACATTTGCTCATAGTGACATAGCGTTGGAGTTTGCTTCATGGATTTCACCTGAATTTAAGTTATATATAATGCAAGATTATAAAAGACTTAAATCAGATGAAAATTCTAAATTATCTCTTCCGTGGAATTTACACAGAGAAATTTCAAAAATCAACTATCATATTCACACGGACGCAATAAAGGATTATCTTCTAAAAGACCTTACAAATGAGCAGCTTTCATTTAAATATGCCAGTGAGGCAGATATGTTAAATGTAGCACTATTTAATAAAAGAGCAAAACAGTGGAGAGATGAAAATCCTAACCTTAAAGGAAATATTAGAGATTATGCAAGTTTAAATGAGCTCCTCGTTCTTTCAAATATGGAAAGCTATAACGCCGTTTTGATAGAAAAAGGCTTAGAGCAAAAAGAAAGATTAAAAGAACTTAGAAAACTTGCTGGAACACAAATGCAGTCTCTAGAAAAATTAAATCAAAGCAATTTACCAAAAATAAAATAATAGATAATTATCTTAGGAATATAAATTTTTTATCAACGCTAGTTTTTTGATTTTATACTAATTTGTATTAATGTATATTGAAAATATTGTAAACGTGTGCCTATAATACTTTATATATAACTAAAATAATTCATAGGAGGGCTATAATCATGAGTTTCAAAAGAAAAAATCAAAAAATGGCTACTGCTTTAGCAGTAGTAATGACATTAAGTTGCGTAGCACCGCTGGCTCACGCAGAAAAAACGTATCAAAGAATAGCGGGAAGAAATAGAGTAGAGACTTCTATCCAAGCAAGTAAGCTACTAAATTCAAAGACTGCCGTCATAGCAAGCGGATATAGCTTTGCTGACGCACTAAGTGCATACAACATAGCTGCATCAAAAAATGCTAAACTGTTTTTAGTTGACTCTAACACAGATATCACTGGTGAGCTCAGAGCTAATGCCGTAAATAAAGTATACGTTGTAGGTGGGGAGAATACCGTTAGTAGCAAAGTAGTAAATATGGCTAAAAGGGTAACACCAAATGTCGAAAGGGTTGCTGGTACTAATAGATATAAGACCAACGACAAAACTCTAGATATAGCAGGGTATACTAAAGTAGGTGTAGCGGATGGAAGAAACTATCCCGACGCACTAGCTGCATCTGGACTACTTAAAGCTAAGGGACTAGGGCTTAAACTAGTAGATGGTTCTAAAAACTACGCATCTAAACAAAAGGTTGATTATACATTCGGTTCATACGGATCTGTAAGGATGAATAACGGTAAGAGGCTAGGAGGTAAAAATAGATACGACACTAACCTAGCAATAAATAGAGAACTAGGTAACGTAAAGACAACAACAATTGCCTCTGGAACAAACTTTGCCGATGCACTAAGTGCTATAAACGTAGTTAATGCAAACAATCCATCAACAGTAACACTACTAGGAAATTCAGCGAACAATGCACAAAAGAATTATTTAAATGGTATAAACAAGGTTTATGTAATAGGTGGAGCTGTAAGCGACTACACTGTTAAAGATGCTCTAGGCATTGGAGGTAGAACAAATACTAATACTAACGTAAATAACAATACAAACACAAATACTACAAACAATACCAATACAAATAACAACACAACAAACCCATCAAGACCTGTAAATCCAAGTGCAAACAATGGAATGTACTATGCAGAGTATTATACTCAAGATGGAACAAAGGTCGGGAAGATTGGACCAGTTAAATACAGGAATGATGTAATAAATGGAGTTCCAAGCGGATATTATAAAGTGACTACTATAGATGATATGGACTCATTTAAGCTAACAAAGGATCAAAGCAAGCCTATATATAATAGATATATAGTAAAGAAATTACCAACTGCAATGAATCAAGAGCAGTTTGATAGAGACCTTTTTGAGCAATTAAAGAATGGAGGTCTTGATCCAAATAAAGAGTATAACTTAAATGCTGGAGTTAAAATAAATCCAGGCATAAAAGCGATAGCTGAAGGGATAGGATTTGAGATGGAATTGCTAGAAGGAAATCCTAGTAAGATAAGATGGGATGCTAGGTTGCATGGCAAAGATCAAAAATTCAATACAGCTTTTATTGATGATCTAATTAATAAGTCTGGAGCTAAGGAAGCAGCAACAGACACAGAAAAGGCTATGCTAGTAGGTAAATACATAAAGTATACATTTGTTTATAATTCTGATACCGACAATTTTAGTGATGATTATGACAGATCTCCAAACTCACTAGCTGAACATAAAACAGCAGTATGTGAGGGATATGTTTTTGCATTCAATCAGGCTCTCTTAAGACTAAATATTCCAGCGAGCTACTATAATGACACTAAACATATGGAGTCTTTAGTATTATTAAATGGAAATTATGATAGATTTAATCCAACTGGTTACGAACAGAAAAGTCATGAAATAGCAAAAGAAAAATGGAAAACACATAAAGAAATGGATAATTATATACTTTTAAGAAGTAAAGTTAATGAAAGTGATTACTATGTTAGTCCAGGAAAGAGAGTTAAAGAAATTAATGCAATAAAATATTTATATAAATAGGATATGACAATAGTGAAAAATATGGTGTATTATTTAAGTGTAGAAAGTAATTAATAGATGTAGACACGTTAATAACCCTGTAAGGAATGGCTTATTGAAATAGTGATAAGACATTCCTTTTTTTTATTTTTTTTGAATTGTCGAAAAAACACTATTTTCATTTGACGTATACAAAAATGTATTGTATGGTATTTATATAAAATCTTATATAAAATATATAAGTGTAGTTATTAAGTATCTACAAAAAATACTTAAATATTTAAAGAAAGGAAGTGTAAGGCGATAGCCAAGATTATGAAAGTAAACAAAAAATTAAGAGCTGGCGTAATGTCAGGACTCTTTACAGCAGGAATGGTAGCACCTATAGCATCAAGTGTAATGCCATCATTTGCAGCTGGTGGCGATATGCCACTTCAGGGCGTTGATCTTGAAACTTTTAAGGACACGGTGGAAGGTAAGAACTATGTACCTTCAATAATCCTTAATAGAGGGGAAGTAAAAAGGGAAACAACGCCAAGATGGGAACTTATTAATGATAGTGGAGACTTAAGTGGTGTGGAAGTCTATGATAACTTACCGCAAAAAATCAATAATAACTATCCAGAGGAAATTACCAGAGCAAGGCAGTCAAAAATAATAGGAGACTTTATAACAGAAGGACCTTTTTCACCTGAGGAATATGCAAAGAGATATCCTGGAAATAATGGGAACTATGGAGGAGATGCATTCCCTGATAGTGTAGATTCTTTTAAAAAGACAGTTTACGGAAAATTTAGAGCAGGTCATAGAGGTATGAACTTTTTGATTGAACCTAGTTGGTATTATGATAATCCTAACTTCAAAATTAAAATAACATATCCAAAAGCTGCTAAAAAGTTAGTAGCTGTTAAAGATCCACAAACAGGTAGGTACTATAAAGACTATGAAGATGTTGATATGGTATATACTCTTTCCGAGTTCGTAATGAACGCAGTTAATAGATATGGAAATATAGTAAACCCAAAAGAATTTCCGTCAATGGGTATTTCAGCAAGTTATAACCCAATATCTGGTTTTAAACCAGCTTGCTTAGAGTCTTATACATTGGATGTCAAATTTATTGATGCAAATGGAAGACCAGTAGATGTGGATGTAAAGGACATAAATGAACCAAATAAAACAGTAGCAAAAGGAAAAGTATTCTTTACATTTGGTTCACTAAACTTCTATAGGAAGACAGCTGAATCAGTAGGAATGATAGAACCACCAGCAGGTACAAAGGCATTTGTTTCGAAAGATTCTAATGTAGGGATTTCATCATTAAAATCACAAACACAAGACCCAAAATACGGGCAAGACGCACTAGGAACCACTATAAATGGTTCACCATGGAACTCAAAATATACAGGACATACAATATTTTCTTCATTTGATAATACGTTTATAGATAACTTATTATCATCAGACTACTATAGAAATGCAGTAACATTTGCTTGTCCAAATAGCGAATCATATAAGTTTAGAATACTAACAAACTGCTTAGTTCCTCCAACAGAGCAATATAAAGATGTATGGCATAATAAAACAAGGACAGTTCAGTCAGGAGATGGACAAGTTGGATGGCAATTTATACTAACATCACCAATGTTTAAAACAAATGAATTTCCTGAGATCCCAGGTAAAGATCCAGATGGTGTTCCTGGAGGAAATATAATAGGTTCACCTAAGAAGACTGTTTCAGACGCTGACGAACATCAAAAGGTTGAAAACTGGGTAAATGATACTAACGAAATAGTAACATATAATGTATCATATAAAGTTGGACATCTACTAGGAAATATGAGTGACTACTACAGTAACTTTATAATCCAAGACTCATTACCACAAGGAACATCATTTGTAGATGCAAGAGTAGTAAGTGAAGGAAAAGTAATCTCTAATAGCTGTACATATGACCCTAGTACTCATAAGGTAACATGGAAAGCAACAAGAGACCAACTGGGTTATAGAGAGATGAGGATGATACCACAAAAAGATGGTACTAGAAAGCAAGTAGAAGTTCCAGTACCTGGTACACTAAAGATGTTAGGAGAAACATATACATTACAAATTAGAGTAAGAGTAAATGACGTATCTAAGAAAGCATTGCATGAAAATACAGCAAGTGTAACAATAGATGACCAATCAATATCATCTAATACAGTAAAAACACATACAGGAAAACCATCAACAGTAGAACTAGAAAAGACAGTAAAAACACCACAAGGTGATAATAAACTAGAAACAGATCCAAAAAATACAAGTGACTCAGCAAGAGCGACAATACTAGGAGAAGATAATATCTACTCATTGTATGCGACAATACCAGAGGATATCAAGACATACTCAGAGTTCACAATAGAGGATAAACTAGATAAACAGTTAACACTAAAGAATGGATCAATAAAAGCATTCAATAATATTCCAATATTTTAAAATCATGTATTCAAAATTTATCTATAAAAATCAAAATATAAATCAAAAAAATAAAAACCCTAAATTGCAATAACAAATATATCTATAAAATAATCAAACTAGCACAGTGGAATTTTAAATTATATTTAAAAACTACCCCCTAGTCTGAGTTAATCATAGGGGGTAGTTTGTTGACATTACTTATTTTAAATACAGAATTACCATTAGTTAAGCAATATTAGTTCAAAAAAATGTAATATCTATTTTTTTTTCTATCTAATAAAATTAGTCTGTTTAAAACTTTCTTTCTCAGGTAAGCCGTACTCCTGCTTTCCAAGTTCAATTGACTTCATCAAAAAGCTCATATTTCTAGCCAAAGTCCTCATAATTTGAAGTCCCTCTTCGTCTTGGGTAGCTTCACCAGGCATAAGTCCATGTATGCTGTTCCAGTACTGACTAGAAACGACGGGCATTCCACTGATTGTAAAAAACTTATTTAACTCATCAAAAGTTGCAGATAGACCACCTCTTCTTCCAGCAACGACCGCCGCACCGACTTTCATGCTCTTGTCAAAGTGTGTACTGTAGAAAAGTCTAGTTAGAAAGGCAATGAGAGTAGCATTGGCAGAAGCATAGTAAACCGGGCTCGCAACGACAAGACCGTCTGCATGATTGAATTTGTCAGCTATCTCATTTACGATATCATCAAAAACGCATTTTCCCGTTTTATGACAGACACCGCAACTAGTACAGCCTCTAATATCCATATTGCCGATGCGAACGACCTCGGTTTCAATATTCTCTCCGTCAAAAATCTTTGTCATTTCGTTTAGAGCAACGAATGAATTGCCGTTAACATGTGGACTTCCATTGATCATTAATACCTTCATATTATCATCTCCCATATTATTATCCTTAATTATAGTTTAGAACAAAATGAGACTTTTTTGTAGTGTAATATTAGATATTCTATTTCTGGACCTTATACGAATTTTCCAATACAGTAAACTTATCTTTAAGCCCTGGGCTGAGATAAACTTTTTTATCCTTCGTAATAAAAACTGCTTCCACGTCATCAAGTTTTTCGACTAGTTTCATTCCATCCTTTAGCCCTAGACCGAAAACGCTCGTAGATAAGGCGTCCCCATCTATACTTTTCTTTGATATGATTGATACAGAATTTAGCTCGTTTTCAAACGGATATCCTGTTTTTGGATTAAGTATGTGATGATATACTTTGTCGCCTTCTCTGATAAATCTTTCGTAAATACCAGATGTAACTATTGATGTATCAGAGGCTTCGATATATCCAACGGCAGTCTTTTCTTCGTGATTTGGATCTTGGATTCCTATTTTAAAATTCCTATCTCCCTTTTTGCCTACTGTGTATATGTTTCCGCCGAGATTAATTATTGAACTTTTTACTTCATTCTTTCTAAGCATATCGGCGATTAAATCCGCGGCATATCCCTTTGCAATCGCTCCGAGGTCTAGTTTCATGCCCTTTTCTTTTAAATATACGGTTTTGTTCTTGTCGTTTATCTCTATTTTTTTGTAGTCGATGTGTTTTATAGCTTCTGAGATTTCCTCTTGTGATGGAACTCTCGCCTTGTCAGTTCCGATATTCCATAGCGTCGAAACAGCACCTATCGAAGGGTCAAGTTTACCATTTGAAAGTTTAGCGTATTTGATTCCCTCTTTAACAACATTTAAAGTCAGGTCGCTAACTTTGACTGGCTTAACACCGGCTGCTTCATTTACTTTATTTATCTCCGAGCCGTCAACTTGCAAGCTCATCTTGTTGTGAATGCTTGAAAGAATGTCGTTGGCTTCGTTTAAAGACTTGTCGATTCTAGATTTCTTATCGTTAAAAATAGTAACCTCATTAACAGTACCCAGATAGTAATACGTTTTGGCACCGTCCTCTTTTTTTGTCAACACTTTATAGCAAACCCCTGCCACAACCGCAATGATTATGACGGCGATAATAGCTATCAACTTTTTTTTATGTTTCATTAACTTCCTCCCTGTGATATGATATTTATAGTAACTATTATATCATTAATTGAGTTTATTGTCTTAAAAACGAAAAATAAAATGAGAATCGTTAATTATAAAAATGATAGAACTATAAAAATATATTAATAAAATTAATGGGGTGTATATGAAAAGAAGAGATATAATAATAATAGCTGTATTAATAGTGGCAAGTCTTGCGGTGTTTTTTGTCAACAAAGAAAAAGACAGGCAAAAAGGGAGTTATGCTCTCATTTACGTAGACAACGAGCTTTATTCAAAAGAAGATTTAAAACAGACAAAGACATTTGATATCAAGACAAAGAATGGTTTTAACAGGGTAAAGATTCATGACGGTGGCATTGAAATATCTGAAGCGAACTGTCCGGACAAGGTGTGCGTAAATACGGGTTTTATTACCAAACCTAGCCAGAGTATAGTTTGTATACCTAATAGGGTTCAGATAAAAATATCGGGGGAAAAGGGCTCAGAGACTAAAAATTCAACTCTCGACGCCACGACAAATGAAAATTAAGAAGGTTTGTAATTTACACTACGCTACAACATTATTAGAGGAGGTGTGTCATGGTTAATTTTGGAAATGACTGGGACGATGTTTTAAAAGGCGAATTTGAAAAAGAATATTATAAAAAACTCAGGGCATTTTTGGTTAACGAATATAGGAACAGGGAGATTTTTCCGTCTATGTATGATATTTTTAACGCTCAAAAACTAACTTCCTACAAAGATACAAAGGTGTTGATATTGGGGCAAGATCCGTATCACGATGTCGGTCAGGCTCATGGTTTATCATTTTCAGTAAAACCCGGGATTAAGATTCCTCCATCCCTTCTAAATATATATAAGGAAATCCAAGATGAGTTTGGATATGAAATTCCAAATAATGGATATTTAGTGAAGTGGGCAGAGCAAGGTGTTCTGCTTCTAAACGCCGTTCTAACTGTGAGGGCTCATCAAGCCAATTCACATAAGGGCATGGGTTGGGAAACTTATACAGATAATGTAATAAAAATTTTAAGCGACAGGCAAGAACCCGTTATTTTTATTCTATGGGGATCAAATGCAAGAAGCAAAAAAGCTTTAATAGATAGTACTAGACATATAATATTGGAATCTCCGCATCCAAGCCCACTTTCAGCTTACAGGGGCTTTTTTGGCTGCAACCACTTCAAAAAAGTAAATGAAGAACTTAGAAAAATGGGCAAGGAAGAAATAGATTGGAAAATTGAAGATATAATAGAAATTTAAAAATTTTTATTACAGATAAACTAGATTAGTTGGACACAAAGACTATTATATAAAAATAATCCCAGGCAACAAATGAGATCTACGGAAAATAAGTTCAAACTACTAAGATCAGCTATAGATAAAATCTATATATGTGACTTGAAATTTTTATTTTTCTATGATACTATATTATGGTATGAGAATTTAATCATATGACCACGGGGGTGGATGGGTGCTGGTGTGCCCTCTAGTCTTCAAAACTAGTATGAGGGGTTAGGAGCCTCTTAGGTGAGTTCGATTCTCACGCATTCCCGCCATATTTGGTCGTTTGGGTGATGGACTGTATGGTCCTTTTTTTATGCAATAATTGATTTTATATGTCTATTTATAATATAAATAGGGTAAAATATTTATATTAGTTAATCTGATTTAGTGAATGTTATACAAAGAAAGAGGATTTTATGGAAGGTACAATTTATACGAGGACAGAGCTTCTTCTCGGAGAAAAAGCTATAGAGAAACTAAAAAATTCAAGCGTTATTATATTTGGAATTGGAGGAGTTGGAGGAGCTGCAATAGAGGCGATCGTGCGTGCTGGCGTCGGTAGTGTGTGCATTGTTGACTTTGATGAAGTAGACATAACCAATATAAACAGGCAGGTTATCGCCATCAATTCAACCATAGGAATAAAAAAAGTAGATGTTATGAAAAAAAGGCTCTTAGATATTAATCCGAACCTAAATATAGAGACAAGGGCAATGAAACTGGATGAGGAAACAGTCGACGACTTTGGACTTGAAAATTACGATTATGTAATCGATGCTATCGATATGCTAAAGTCTAAGATTATGCTGATTTTGAGATGCAAGAATCTAGGAATAAATATAATTTCATCTATGGGTATGGGATTTAGACTAGATCCAACAAAAATTAGGATTGTAGATATATTTGATACAAGCTACGATCCACTCGCAAGGCTTATCAGAAAAGAAATGAGGGTCAACAAAATAAAAGATCTAAAAGTTGTATGTTCTGAGGAGATTCCCGTGAAAAAGAGAGATGAGACGGGTGGAGTGACTGCTAGTATATCATTTGTGCCACCGGCGGCTGGTCTTGCAATAGCATCAACTGTAATAAGAGATCTAGCTAGCGTTTAAGAAATAGTATCTAAGGATTGCCTTTTTAAGAATAGTATCTAAGTAATAGTATTTAATCACTAGTATTTATGCACTATTTACAAAAAATGTTTATTATTTTTTTTTTTTTTTTGAATTATAATATAAAAAAGGAAACACCAGTAATGAGTATGTCGTGATAAGGAGGACACTTATGAAAACAAAAAACAAGAACTTTGTGGTAATACTGGTACTAGTAGTAATAGCTTTGTGTTTTGCGATTTACAAGATTTTTGATAACAGTCAAAAAGCTAAAGAAAGGGCATTTGCCATTAGCCAACTTAGTAATCTAAATGTAAACGTAAATGAGGCAGATATATCTGACTATAAATTTTTACACAATGATACCAAGGGTTTCCTTGGCGATGGTTCGATTGTTATTGAGTACAAGCTTAAAAGTGATTTAAATGATCCTTTCAAAAAAGAAGCTAATCCAAAAAATGTTTCGGGAGAGGGCGTAGAGGTATCTAGAAAAGTGAACTTAAGTGAGCAAGAAATAAAAACTTACGTAAAAGAATATGAAGATAGCGATCTTATAGACAAAAATATAAAGGATGCCCTAGATTCAACAAATTTCTTAAATTCTTCCAGTGTGTATTTGGTAGAAACTCACAGGGATAAAAGTACACAAAACTATGTGTCCCTTGTGTCTTATGATAAAGAAGCTCAAAAAATCATAGTTTTTATTAATAGGATTTAGGAGCAAATTTACTAAATTAAAAAATGAATTAATAAGTCTCAGTAATTAACTCGTGATTATCCTAGCAGTAATTCTGAGTAGGAAACTTAGCTAGAGTAGGCAACTTAGCTAGATAAGGTGCTAAAAATTAGCGTTGATGAGAAAAAATTAAGTCTAAAGACAGATATTTTTTTCTAGGTTCTATGTCAAATAACGTTGATGACAATATAATCAACTAATATTTTATGCG